>JBAZEQ010000106.1:0-8246 GCA_041653855.1 Ignavibacteria bacterium
AACGATGCTGACGACTACATTGAGATTAAAGATACACTTGATAGGAAATACGGCCCATTGTATAAGGGACTGGAGAATCAATTAAGAGATCTTATTAGTAAAGACCGAAGATACGGCAGACTGGTATCAAGATAAAGACGCGATAGAGGGGGGCTTCGGTCCCCTTTCTTTTTGCTACAATCATATAGCACCCACTCGCAAAGAGTCATAGATGAAGTTGTTTCTGGATCTACTAGTTGATTTCGCCTCACTTGAGAAGTTGTGGATTAGCAATACGTTAATATATGACGCAGAAGGTAATGTGATCGGACAGATAACATTAAATTATCACGGCGATAAAAAAGTATTCATTAATTTGATTGCAATAAACCCAGAACATCGAAACAAGGGTTATTTCACCCAATTACTAGATTTGATTTCAAGAGTTGCTGATAAAAATGGAGATACACTTCAATTAATACCTCTCCCGACAGAAACAGATAAAATTCCATGTAGCGGAATTACAATTGAGAAATTACAGTCAATTTACTCTAGTTATGGTTTCGAACCTGACATTGAGGGGGTTAGAGTATCTACTTATACTAGATCTCCCTCGCACTGAAATAAAAAAGCCCTCCAATAAGAGGGCTTTGATTTACTCACCTAGTTCATTTAATTTATCATCAACAGGGGCACCATTTAATGCCCATGGTTCTAGATTAAATTCAATACCTGCCTTTATTCTTCGTGCTATTTCATCCACAACAGTCCAATATTCATCCCAATAATATCCCAGTTTAGGTACATTATGTCCTTGTCTCTTCATATCCTCTTGAGCTTGAATTACTTTAACTAGGTCATTACGAGTATATGCCAGAGCATCGTCATTCATAGCTTGAATTTTAGCCTTACCTTCAGCAAAATCATATACATCATTTCCGGTAGAATCCTTAGCTTCATCAATCGGAGCAGATGCCCTCGATGATGTGCTAATGTACTTCATGTACTCAACTAGACCTTTTTCAGTGAATTCGGCATTGATGAATTCTCCATTTCCGTCTTGAACCTGTGATTCTTTTATAAGTCCTTCCGCTTTTGCGGTTTCGAATGTATTAGGGTCTACTCGTAAAATTGCATCCCAATCAGCCTCATCCAAATAATCCAAGTATTCTGCATATGCTCTACGTGGAGAACTTCCACTGAAAGCAGGTAGCTTTTTCTTAGCATCTTCATATACACTCGCCATAGGATCTTCTCCAGTAGCCGCTTCTTCCAATGGCTTATTTGGGTCTAATTCAGCCGCAGGGATTCCCGCTTGCTGACTCAACTGCCCAATATATTGGCCAGTAGAATCGATGACCTTATTCTTGATTTCTTCAGGAAGGCTAGGCCATTCTGCCTGAACACGTCCAAACCATTGATCAGGGTCTTCGGACTTAGATACATCAATCACATCATCGTAATTATGTGCAGGAATTGTTTCGTCGCCAACTGATTCCATAATGTATGTAATTCCATTTAATGTGATTATAGCCATGATTACCTCTCAAGCGTATTTATGCCTTGAATCATATAATGTCAAGTAAAAGCTAAATATTAACATGAACGATTAGCGAAAGGGCGTCCGATATGAAAATTCTCTCATACCTATTAGACAAAATTGGTATCATCTGGAAGAGAAAACCGTCGGGCTTAAACCTTAAAACGCTAAAATTGATCTTTGAGGACGAATGCGCATTCTGTGACGCCAAAATAGATTATAGTAATTTAGTCGCAGTCGAGGATAAAAATGTTCCTTGTTGCTTATATTGTAAGGCACTTAATGAAAATGGAACAAGATGGACTTCTATCCTAAAAAGAAATTACGAAAATGAAAAACGCAGGTATTGCGATAAGTACCTGCGTATCATGATTTTATTTTCTGATGTAGATTAATTGTTGATTATTGTTTCTCCGGGATAATCCACCATACGATCTCTCATTGCCTGAACCTTCTCAGCCGGAACTCCGTGAGTGTTCTGAAAACGACCTTCAGATCGATATACACTCACGGGAATTCCGAGAGATTCTGCCATTGAAGTATATTCTCTGATTTCCTTCAATGTGGTGAGAGTATTTGCAACAATGACAGTCTTTCCATCTTCAAGGGCCTTCAGCGTCCTGCGCTGGTTGGACTTGTGCGCCCAGCCCAACTTGGAAGGATCGAATCGATATTCTCCTTCGACAATGAAGAATTCATCGGTTTCAAAAACGCTAACTCCGAGTTCAGATGCCAGCTTCTTAGCGAAGGTAGACTTCCCCGAACCAGATACGCCTCGAACAAGGATCAATGTCTGGGTAGTATTGTTCATACACTGAAGATACTAAACATAAACGAGAACGTCAACCAAAAAGTTGACAGTTCCTATGGGTTAAAGTATTATTATGATATGACATTCGATTTTCTGGGATGGACTTGTGCTATACTTTCAGTATTAGGAACGCTATACATTAATTACAAAAATAAATTTGGCATGGTATTGTGGATATTGTCTAATTTGCTTTGGATGTATTATACTTTCTTCATTAGTCACAACATGCCACAATTCTTTATGTATGTTGTTTTCACATTGACTAATCTTCACGGGATACACAAATGGAAACAACTAGAAAAATCAACAAACCAATAATTGCGGTAATATGCGGAATGATGGCAAATTTAACTATGACATTCTTCCAGTTAGAAACTTTTCCTAAAATATCAACAGGAATATTACTATGCATAATCTACTATTTTACTTTATCTAAGATATTCAAGCCAACGTCACTTAAGGAGTCATTAAAATGCATGCATATGCGGGAATCGGCTCAAGAGAAATAACTCATACAGAAGCAAATCAGATACATCGTATAGCGAACTACCTAATGTCTAAAGGATATTTCCTATACTCAGGTGGAGCAGATGGATCCGATCAAGCATTCGAATCCGCATGTCATGGATATGGATTGAAATTTCTTCCATGGCCGGGATTTCGCTCGAATTATAATTCGGAAATATACAACACATTCATTCATAGTAAGTCATCAATTGAATCAGTACTTAAATATCACCCAGCACCCAACGCATTATCTGACGCCGCTAGAAAACTGATGAGTCGGAATTATTTCCAAATACATGGAAGTGGTAATTTTCCGCAGGTAGACTTTGTAATCTGTTGTGCAGATCCCATTCGTAATTCAAGAGGCGAAGTTAAGGGTGGAACAGGTCAAGCTGTTAGAATTGCGCTTGACTTTAATATTCCTGTGTTCAATATCCGAGATAAACACTGCAGATGGGAAGCGTTTATGAATTCTCTTCCATCTGTAGAGTATTCTTCGATAGAAGAGATCGAAAATAATCTACATTCAATTGGATGCGAGAATATAGATCGATGAATTGATCGGGTCTTAGTAGTCCATACAAGATCATTGAAAATAAGAGCGCCGCTGCAATTATACCTTTCATCCCTAACCCCTTTTCAATATTATAGCACTAGTCATACACTACAATATCAATGACTTGCCCATGTGCTTCATTAATTACATAGGTCAACTCAATAGGAGTTTCAAGATCTCCATGATCGGTCATATATGCAGTGTACTGACCATCTTTATTATAGACCTTGACTTTATATCCAGCCCCTGCAATTTTCATTCCACGCTTAGTAGTCAGTTCGACTCCATCGGGTAATGTGATACTGTAACCCTTCCAACGGCCAATTACATATGGTTCTGGAGGAGTTTCAGATTCTAGGATAGTCAATATGTTATGTCGAGTTGCGCTTGATTCTAGAATTGCATTTTTCAAATCACCTACATTATATCGCTTCATAATCTACCTCTAAGTTTCTTAACTGCGCTTACGTAATATGGCATTGCTTCTTGCAATCCCGGATGTAATGGCTCAGGTGGATTATCTATTTGAGTCCACACATAATCATCAGTCTCTGAATTTAGATGAGGCTCGAATTCATTCTCACAAATTACCAAATAGTTGTAATATTCGAAATCATTGTCTGGATCTTCATAAACGCTCACTCCAATATAATCATCCATTCCTCCATAACCAACTTCTTCAGATAATTCACGCTCTAATCCGTCAATAGGGGTTTCGCCTTCATCTAATTTTCCACCAAATCCACCCCAAGTATAAGGCTCCAATACATTTCCAGATCTCAAACCAAACAATACATTCCCAGTAGATTTTGCATAGAATAAACACCCCGCAGCTTTTCTACCCCAATATGGAGAATTTTCAGGTGCATCATTTTGTTCGCCTCTTGCTATTCCGGGATCTTGATCATCAAATGGTTGAGATTCATTCGTAGACATATAAGATGTATTTTGGAGTGGAGATCTATAAGGCTCAAACATTTCCATAATAGCTTCATGTAAATGCTTAGCTATTTCAATAGCGGCTAATTGCTTCTTAGCCTTTTCCTTAGTCAGACATTTTTTGGTAGTCGTATTATGTACATGATAGCACCCCTTATGTCTCTTTTCTATTGGCATTATCCTTCTCCTCTATTGTATCGACAGCTTGACCCGGAAGCTCTCCAAATCCCATCCCTTTCAAAGTAGCATCAGAAGCAACAGATAACATAGTTGAAAAGAAACCCTCCTCCAAAGGCCCTTTCATTGAATCTAATTTAGTTTTTAGGTTTCTAAGTACCCTATTAGCTTCATTCTTTAATACAGTGGCTCCACTTTTTCCTGCAGTGATCGTATATGCTGGAACATATTCGAATTTCCTATCTTTCTTAAATCGTGGAATAGGCTTAATAGGCTTTTTGAAATTGCTAGGTGTTATTATTATTTTAGTTCCATTATATGTAACTTCAATACCTACTCCATTTAGAATTGGTTGCCCAAATATTAAACCTAACTTAACAAGTTCATTATTTTCATCATTAGTCACAGTGTCGTCTTGATAATTGAACGACTCATATATAGAACCTCTATAATAGCACTTCATTATGATACTCCATCGGAAAATCGCTCAGCAGCTTCTTTAGCCTGTGCTTCAGTTTCAATTGTATATTCCTTGCCATTGTAGGCAACGTCACCCTTCTTGATCTTGTCTCCAATACCGAATCCATACACTGCTCGATGACTCCATCCATACCATTTACCGTCACATCCTTTACCTAAACCGATTCCAGACGTTTCCATCTCTAACCACTCTTGGAATTTAATCTTCGCTTTACCAGTAGAATATCTAGGTAGATTCTTTAGAGTTCTTTTATTAGGAGGAATATCAGTTTTGATCTTTCCTTTTATTCCATTTAATTCGTATTTCTCAGATGCTTCGTATAAACACCCATTCCAAATTACTTTCATGTCATTATTTAGGTCCAAGTCTTGCTACAATGATCAATAGGGTCACATTAAAGGCTCATAACAGAAAGGTAAAACATGAGAAAGTTAATTGTTGGTATTGCACTAGCTGTCGCACTTGGATCATATCTAGCCGCATGCAAGACTTCGGCTACACCTGCAGGCGGAGATTCTACTGCGGTGGTTGATACTCTAAAGGACTCGACATCAGTCGATTCAGTAGAGATCGATACTACCAAAACTGACAGCGTCAAGGGTAAGTAAAAAAAGGAAGGGGGGTAAAAATCCCCCTTCTATATTAACAGAAAGACTATCAATGAATGAAGCACATGAAACTGAGATAGTGATTGGAACTGATACGTTCGAGGAACCAATTAAAGATTCATATTGGTATGAATGCGGAATTATTCCAAATGAAGTAAATAGTAGAAGATTTCGATATACTCAATTCCATATGGATATGATTATTAATTGGCTACAAGACATAATATCGGGTAAAACACTTCATAATCAATATGTACCGTTAATTCATGAAAATTTCCCAACAAATTCCACATTAGACCTAACAAAACTATGTGCTAGAATTATAGCTTACGAATACAGTGATAATAAACTATGGATTGAATTGGTTCCAGTAGGCCCGTTGGCTAAAGAATTTGTAGGACTCAGTGACTATTTGAAAATAGTAACTCTCATGATTGGATCGATACAGAAAATTGACGACATTAACACTGTAGCTGAAGATGCATATATGTGCTATTTCTTCCTAACAAATAAAGAATCTACATTATTGAATTGGGACTATAAACCTGATCCTGTAGATACCCCTCAGAATCAACAGCTAGAATTGGATCTAGATTAGCCTCATCTAGCCAAGACCATTTTCCTTCATAAAATACTTCCAGATCTTCTGGTGGTATTTTTTGTGTAGTGTAGTATGAACATTGACGCCCTTCATTATGCCCTATAGTGTCTACTTCATATTCAGATACTTCAAATCTTAATACAACGGGAATCATCAAATCCTCAACAAAATCATCACTTCTATCAGCCGCATGATCTTCGTATATATTAACCCAGAATGAAATGTCATTCTGACAAGTAGAAAAGAATAATTTACCTCTTGACCATGAAGCATATGCCCCAATACCGACTCCCCCTCCATTACCCGGAACTAATCCATTTTTTAATATTGACTCTACAAATCTTAGATAAGTAACATGATATGCAGTCTTAATACTTCCAACATTCTCATATATAGTACCTTTGTATAAGACTCTCATGATTATTCCTTAGTGATATTTGGATCGTCGCTTGGATTTTTATTGTAAATTGATTTTATTTGATTTGGATTGTATACAATATAATGAGTTGAGTTTCTAGTTCCCTTCATATTTTCAAATACACTTGCATCCATAATAATACCATCAAATCTAGCCCGTAGAATAATTCTTTTTATGAATTCGCCAGTGTAATTTTGTTCTTCTCCGTAATATGCGTCACTTAGTGCATAAGCATTTTTAATTGCTTTGTAAAACTGAGTAGATGTAAATCCTCCATCATACGGTTGCAATTCTTCAATAATGCTACTAAATATCTCATTCTGCTCAATATATTCCAAATTATCTAATTCTTCACGCAATGACTCTAATAAGGTAACACCTTCACCCTCTGGTTCTCCTTCCTCTTCAGTCTCTTCATTAAAGGGAATATTGTAATCAAAATATTGCTTAAATTCGTCTCCTATATAAAAAGGATTTTCTATTTTCAAATACACAGGCATGATGTTAGGCGCTGGATGTTCTCCTATTATTTCATCTTTAGCTTTAGCTTTAAGTAAGGTATTCAATGTATTATCTGATGAGGCTTTTTCTATTTCAGATACATCTATACCTGTAACATTAGATAGTTCTTCGAAATCTTCAATCTGATCCCACTCTTCCACCAACCAAGAAACCTTATTCTCAGCGTCAGGCCCTAATCCAGCATAATTTGTATCTGCGTCAGTAGTACTTGAGGTGAAATAGAATCCTTTACCTACATAAGAATCTTTATATGCTTTTTTAATATCAAAAACTTCGAAATTCCTAGTAGTTCCATGAAATACGTTTAATGGATCTCCATTATCATCTACAACTTTTGAATTTCCGAACCAAGCCTTAAATGCAGGAGTATCAGTAACAGATACAGCTTCGTATATGAAATTTCGATACATTATTTTCATATTCATATTTAGCTCTTTTGTATGAAAATTTCATTCTTCCTCCTCGTACAAACGGATTACTGGAATCGTTTTTATGCCCAATTCCTTGGCGGCTAATACTCTATGATGTCCATCTAATATCGCATAGTCTTCATCTACAATCGGAGGTGGTAGTTCTTCACCATCTCTGATGGCATTCTTAATTGAACGGACATTGCCGGAGTCTTGGCTTTTTTCTGCAAATATTAGATCATCTATATTGACCTGAAACACTTTAGCCTTTTCGTTGCTTCCGAATTCAACAGGATAATAGCTTCGATAAAGTCCAAGCTGTTTTCGTGTTAAATCTCTATTTGTTAGATACTCTAACTTCTCTTCGAGGGTCTGTTCTTTTTCAATAGATTGTATCTGCTTTATTGACACTTTTATTTGACCATCACGTAATTCTCTGAATATTAGATTTGGTTTAATTGCATAGTATTCCATTCCATTCTCCTTACCGTATGATCTCACCGCATTCTCAGCTAGTTCTTGTGACTTGAACTGCTTATTCTTAAAATACTCGCCAAGTCCATACAAATCCCATTCAAATGATTCATATAAATGCCCACGATATACTATTTTCATATGCATATTTAGTTGCAAAGTGGTTGACGGATGCCAAGTCGTATAGTATCTTTCTACAAGAACACTCTCGAAGAAAGGGATC
>JBAZEQ010000107.1:0-5070 GCA_041653855.1 Ignavibacteria bacterium
TTCGAGACCTATTTCTGTTGCAATTATTTTTAACTCAACTTGCTTGAATAAATTTTGCACTTCACTGCTGTATTTTCCAAACCGGTCTTCAAGTTCTGATTTTAAAGTCGAGAGTTTTGCTACTTCTTTTATCTCATATAATCTTTTATATATATTCAGACGTTCCGTGTCGTTTTCAATATATTCTTCCGGTATCAAAGTGTTTAAGTCGCTTTCCAGAATTGTACTGATATATTCTGTCTTTTTAGTAATCGAGTCACTTATTTTCTTTAAATTCTCGTCATCCTTAAATAGTTCTTTAAATTCATTTTCTTTTAACTCTGCAACTGCTTCATCTATAATATCTATATATGTTTCAAATCCCATTTGAGAAATGTACCCGCTCTGCTCCTTTCCGAGCAGGTTGCCAACTCCGCGGATTTCCATATCCCTCATTGCAAGATTAAATCCCGAGCCGAGGTCCGTATATTCTTCTATTGCCTGCAATCTTCTTATTGCTGTTTTGGTCAGTTTTCCTATTGGAGGTGATATAAAATATGCAAATGCCTGAACATCACTTCTGCCAACTCTTCCCCGCAATTGGTATAATTCGGATAATCCGTACATATTCGCATTGTTAATTATTATCGTATTAACATTAGGTATATCCAGACCCGATTCGATTATTTTTGTACAGAAAAGAACATTTAATCTTTTTTCGATAAAATTTACAACTATATCTTCGAGTTCATTCCCGTCCATCTGTCCGTGTGCTATACCAATTCTCACTTGTGGTAGGCGGTCTTTCAGCTTATCTGCAAGTAAATATAAATCGGATATTCTATCATTTACAAAATAAACCTGACCATCTCTGCTTATTTCTTTTTTAATAATATCTGTTATTAAATTCCAGTTGAGATTAATGATTTCGGTAATGATTGGTTTCCTGTTTTTTGGCGGTGTATTTATTATTGATAAGTCTCTTGCTCCAAGCAAAGAAAAATTCAGAGTTCGCGGAATAGGCGTTGCTGTAAGTGTAAGTGTATCTACATTAGGTCTTATTGCACGAAGTTTTTCTTTTGCTTTAACTCCAAACCTCTGCTCTTCATCTATTATTAGTAACCCAAGGTCTTTAAATTTTATATCTTTTGATAAAATCCTGTGGGTGCCGATAATGATATTTATTTTTCCTTCTTCGAGATTTTGAAGAATTTCTTTTTGCTCTTTTTTAGAATTCAATCTCGAGATGCATTCGACTTCAACCGCATAAGAAGATAATCTGTCCCGAAAAGTATTATAGTGCTGAACTGCTAAAATCGTTGTTGGAACAAGTATTGCAACCTGCTTATTATCAAGCACCGCTTTAAATGCCGCACGAACTGCTACTTCCGTTTTTCCGAATCCTACATCTCCGCATATTAATCTGTCCATTGGATTAGTATATTCCATATCCTGTTTGACATCTAATGTTGCCTGGAACTGGTCGGGCGTATCTTCATAAATAAAACATGCTTCGAGTTCTGTTTGCCAGTGTGTATCCTGTGAAAAACTAAATCCGTTTTCGGTTTTCCTTTTTGCGTACAATATTATCAAATCTCTTGCAATATCCTTTACTTTTTTCTTGGCTCTTTCTTTAATCTTATCCCATTCACCTCCACCTAATTTTGTGATGGCAGGGGATACACCCTCGCCTGCTGAATATTTCTTAATTAGGTTTATGTAATTCATATTCAAAAAAAGAGTGTCCCCACCTGCGTATGATAACTTTACAACTTCTTGCTGATTGTTTCCAACTTTTATTTTTTTTAAACCTGAAAAAATCCCTATGCCGAAATCCCTGTGGACGATAAAATCACCCGGTCGCAATTCCTTTATTTCCTCGAATGTAAGTCCTTTGAATTTTTTCCTTTTTCTCTTTAACTGCCTGAAATACCTTCCGAATATCTGATGCTCTGTATATAATGTTATTTTTGAATCGTGTACTATAAAACCTGTTTGTATAGATTCCGGTAAATAATTTATATCCGATTTATTTAATATAGCGGGTGTATCATCCCCGAGTAAATTAGTCTCGTAATCTTCGAGCAGGTTCTTTATCCTTTCGGATTGATGTTCATCGGAGCAAAGAATATTCACACTAATTCCATTTTTCAATTGCTCCGAAATATTTGTGTAGAGTAACTTAAGATTTGAATGAAAATCTGGCTGAGGTGATGTATTAAAATTTATTTCTTCCAGAGAAGAATCGTTAATGAAATCAAGCGAATGTAAAATAGAAATATATACACATCTGTTATTCGGAAATAAGTTTTTGTAGGATATTCCTTCTAAATAATTGGATATAATTTCCGGCTCATCGATGAAAATTATGGAATTTGAGGAAATATAATCCAGTACTGTATTTGGTAATTCGGATTTTGTTTCTGTTAATTCATTTCTTGAAGAAATATTTATTCCGATTTTGATTTTTTGAAGTTCTTTTACGGAGCGTTGAGTTGTAATATCGAATTCTCTGATGGAGTCTATTGTTTCTCCAAAAAATTCTATTCTAATCGGTGAATCATAATTTTCAGGGAATAAATCTATTATACCACCCCGAACTGAATAATCACCGACTTCTTCCACAAAATCTTTTCTTTCGTAACTGTACTCATTGAGCTTCTGAATTAATTCCTCGAATAAATACTCGTCATTTTTTTTAAGCTCTATTAAGGAATCCTTGAATTTTTCTTTTGATAGTATTTTTTTGCTAAGACTTTCCGCATTAATAAGTACTATAAATTCTTCATTTTCGGAAAGGTGAGACAAAGATTTTGTGAATTCATCATTATCGGGGCTTTTATCAGTCTGATAAACGGAAATGTTTTCACAGTCATTTATGAATTCAAGGTCGTCTTTTATTAAAGAGATTTTTTCCGAATCATTGGATATAAATACAATTTTTTTATTAAGTTCGGTGTGGCAATAATCAAGTATGAACGAAATAAATGAACCGTTTATACCTCTGAAAAAAATATTGTTTTCGGCAATTTTTTCTTTTAGAACTTTAAAATTCGTACTTCCGTATATTTTTGATTTAATATTATTTAGCATTGTCGTTAACTTTTTCGAATATAAGATTTGAAAGTTGTATGTATTCTGCGATACTTACATTTTCAGCCCGTCTCGAAAAATCAAAAAACATAGAATATTCATTGAAATCGAGTTTGTATTCTTCAAATAAATTTTTTAATGAATTTCTTATAGTCTTTCTTCTCTTTCCAAAAGCAGTTCGAACAAGGAGTTTAAAAAAATCTTTGCTTTGTAAATTATTATTATCGTTATTAAAATAAAGTTTAATTACGCTCGACTCAATCTTTGGTTTAGGAAAAAAAACAGTCGGGGGAACATTAAATAATATTTCGGGTCTGCTGAAAACCTGCGTCTGTACTGACATTATACCGTATTCTTTGGTGTCGGGATGTGCAATTAATCTGCGTGCAAACTCTTTTTGAACCATAAGTACTGCACATTCCAATTTACTTCTATGGTCAAAAAGTTTGAAAAGAATTTCCGATGCAATATTATACGGGAGGTTCCCGATTATTTTTATTGGCTTTTTAAATTGGCTTAAGTCATATTTCAGAAAATCTTCGTTAATAATTTTTCCTTTATCTCCGAATTTGACTTCAAGTGATTCGGCAATGCTTTTATCTATTTCTACCGCAATATATTCTTTGCAATATCCTGTAATATGTTTTGTTAATGCTCCCTGTCCGGGTCCGATTTCTAAAACTATATCGGTATCTATCATCCCAATTTGTCTGACAATTTTTTTAGATATATTGTCGTCAACAAGGAAATTCTGCCCAAAGAATTTTTTAGGCTTATAAAGTTTATATTTATCTCTTGTCTTCAATAAATAAACTGTTTTAGCGGGGTATTAAGGTTAATTTATTCTTTACTTCTGAATAATCTTTAGTATTTACTGTCTTATATCCACCGTTTAACCATAATCTTGTCTGGTCTTTATAATGTATGTGGTGAGGTTGCCCTGATTGTCCTGTCGGGAGTATGGATTGGTAAGATGAGATGCTTGACATATCGATAATAAATCTCATTGATGGTCCAAGGTAACTTTCGAATTCATTATTTTCTAAAGATGAAGAAAAACTGTATTCTGAATTCGCTATAGTTGTACCGTTTCCACCAATCTCATAAGGACCGATATTTAAAACCGGATTTAATGCCGCAACTATTCCAAGCGGATGCTTTATAATAACCTTGTGAATCTCTCCCCAATACCATTTGGAAAAATCTGTATTATGATATTTCTCTTTCAAATTATTGATTGCTTCTTTAAAACTCAACCTGATAATGTCGTTCCTGCTTTCGGTTTTTCCGCTGTTGCCTAATATATCGAACATCCATGAATTTACTTCTTTAAGAAGTTTCGAAGTGTTTCTTACCGGAATGTTTTTTAAAAAAATGTAATTATTAAATAAGTCATTACCGAGTTTATCTTTATATATATTTTTATATAATATAATCTCAAATTCCGCAAAGATAGTAGCCGCCTGACTGTATAACTTCATTTCGTAGTCCCAGCTTTTTAATAAATTCAAAAAACTCTTTTCTTCCTGGCTTACATTTGCTGTATCTTTGTATGCCTCGAAAATGTAAGAACAAAATTCTTTTGCCTGTAAACTTAATACGTCGTTTTGAATTAATTTAAATTCGTTCGCATTAAAATTATTTCTTGACTTTAAAATTTGTTCGATTCGCTCGGCTCGGTATGGCGGCTCGTAAAGATTTGAAATGTATTGCTTGTAATCCTTTACTGGCTTATTATTTGCCGTTACTATATATTCTTCTTTGGGATTATATGATTGAGGCAGTTCATTAAAATCGATATAGGATGTCCATTCGATATCACCGTTTGAAGGATACATTGCGAGGTTATCGTTTGATAAATTTTTTCTTACCGGAATTTTTCCTGCCGCATGATAACCGATATTTCCCATTGTATCCGCATAAACAAAATTTGATGCCGGTAGATTATAATTCTTAAGGGCGTTGTTAAAATCATCCCAATTCCTTGATGTATTCAAC
>JBAZEQ010000107.1:5080-8216 GCA_041653855.1 Ignavibacteria bacterium
GAAAGTTAATAATTCATTTTTACTTGTTTTGAAGTTTTGTTTGTTTATCAAACCTGTCTGTTCCAGGTTTGAAATTACCGGACCAAGCCTTGTTTTATAAATCGTAAAATATATTTCATCTTTTACATCTTTTATCTTAATGCTTTCGGTTGTGCTGTCGATAGGATAAGAAACATTTTTGAAAATATAGTTATTGTAATTTAATGAATCAAACCTTAATATATAAAAATCGGCATCATCATTCATAAGGTTTGTTACTCCCCATGATATTGAATTATTATATCCAATCGCAATTCCCGGAACACCCGGAATAGAAAACCCTCCGCAGAAATTATTATTTGATTTATTAATCAGTTCTACTTCGTACCACTTTGAAGGGGATTGCAAAACAAGGTGCGGGTCGTTTGCAAGAATCGGTTTCCTGTTCTCTGATTTTTTTCCGCTTATCACCCACGAATTACTGCCTATGTGTGTTCCTTTAAGCCCGAAAAAATTTCTGAAATCAAAATTTGTTTTACAAAAATCGTTTCCTAATTCTGCTAATGTCCTGTAATTATTTTCTATTGTTAGTTCGGAAATTTTTTTCGTTGTGTCCTGAGTTTTTGTATTTTCATTGGACTTCTTTTCGGAAGAAATTATAAAAGGTGCATCTTCGGGGTAATTCGGAAAAAAATCTTTCGCTTTTTCTATTCCCCATTTTTTCACAATCTCTCCGAACATAAAATCGGTATACCAAGCTAAATTAAGCTCCCATCCCATTAATCTTATTAACATTATCGAATGCTCTGGCTTCCAGGCTTCCGGTTTGTAATTTAATACATCGAATTCAAGAGGTAGCTTTTTTATATGCGAATTAATAAAATAGTTCACCCCTTCGGTGTAACTGTTTAAAATTTCTTTTGATTTAGGAGATAAGTTCTGATAAAATTGATATGAAATCTTGTTAATTCCTATTGTCCGAAATAATTTATCGAATTCAATAACGTCTTTTCCGAATATCTCGGACATTTTTCCTTCGGCTATTCTGCGGTATAAATCCATTTGCCAGAGCCTGTCCTGTGAATGCGTATAACCCAAAGCAAAATATAAATCATTTTCATTGTTTGCTTCTATATGGGATACTCCAAAGTCATCACGGTATATATTCACATTCTCATATATTCCTTTGATTTTTACCGTGCCGCTTTCCGTGTAAAATGATTTATTCGAAAGCTGGTTGAATAATACTATCAAAGTAATTACTAACGTAACTACTATTATTAATATTCCTGTCGTGTTTTTTATATAGGGATTGAACTTCATTTTATTCTTAATACATAAAAATTGCTAATTAAGATTAAAAAATAAAGGTAATACGATTCGTAAGATTTGTAAAATTTGAAGAATATTAATAAATATAAAACCCCTTGCTGAATTAACAACAAGAGGTTATATTTAAATAATTACTACATTCTATTTTATTAGGGTCATTTTTTTAACGTCTGTGAAATCACCGGAAGTCAATTTAAAATAATATATTCCGCTGGATAAATCCGAACCATCGAATTCATAATTATAACTTCCTGCCTGTAAATTTCCGTTTACAAGTGAATATATTAAGTTCCCCAGTATATCATAAACTCTTAAAGTCGTTAATCCCGATTTGGGAACTCCAAAATTAATTTTAGTTACAGGGTTAAATGGATTCGGATAGTTTTGAGACAGATAATATTTATCAGGTATAACAGTATTATTATTTGTAATTCCTGTCGGAGTATAATAGCCCCGACCTGAATTTATTACTTCTTTATTAACATCATTTTGTACGAAAGCTACTGTGAATATTGAAGTATCTACCCAGGTGGAAAGACGTTTATATGTATAAGTGTAAGCATAAGTTCCGCTTGTTGTGGGTGCGTCTACTCCTGTCGTATTTGGATAAGCCCATCTGAACACCTGGTAAAAATCTGTTTCTCCGTTTGTACCCGGAGCAGTTGCAAAATGGACTTTACTTTCTACAGCCATTACTCTTAGTTTGTAATTACCTACAGGAAGATTTGAAGAAAGATTTAAAATAATTGTTGACCTGATAGAATCTCCGGCGATTCTTACATCAGCAACAGAAATACTTAAAGGTGTAGTTACGGCTAATCTCTGTGCAAGAACACCATTGAAACATGAAACCGAAAATGGCCAACAACAATCATAAAGTAATCCATCTGCATTAACAGTTGGATATGCAGTAATTCCGCAATATGAAATTCTTTCTAAATTTTGGGCAGTATTTGCAAAATACATTGGGTCGCCACCGTTAAAATTTGGGTGATATTTTATTGCTGCTGTATTTGTTGGATTTGAAGCGAGCCATCCGTCCAATATCGGATTGCTTGAAGCACAGGGTCCGCAGTTTGCACTTGTTACTTCTTCAAAAAGAACTCTTCTTGGAGCCTGTGAAAAAGAAATAGAACAAAATATAAATAATAATGCAAATATAAAAATTGCACTATTTGGCGTGGAAATTTTCATTTTTGATTTCTTAATTTAATTATAAAAATATTTCGTTCCCAAACTAAGTTTGGGAACGACACAATGTTACTTCTATTTTATTAATACCATTCTCTTTATATCCATAAATCCGTTACAATCCAGTCTGTAGAAATAAACACCACTCGAGAGTTCGCTCGAAGACCCGCTGTGGCGGGCGTTGAAATCAACCGAATATTTTCCCGGTGCTTTTACTTCATTTACAAGTGTTCTGATTTCTCTACCAAGCACATCATATATTTTCAGCGTTACCAATCCCTGTTTCGGAATATCAAAATTAATTTTCGTTACAGGATTAAATGGATTTGGATAATTTTGTTTAAGGTCATATTTATTTGGAATCTCCGATACCGGATTTACCAATCCCGTAATTGTAGTTACATCCAATTGTATATTTGCACGGTTATAACTTTGTGTCAGTGACGTAGGCATTGAGGTATCGTTTCTATTTCTTCTCGACTTGTATGTTGTAAGTGTCGTATAGTTATACAAAGGATAATCATTTATAAAAGTTTGCATATCCCTGTTGATGGAAATCAAAAGATTTTTATTCTGACTCATATCAAAAAAGAATGGAGTAGGCAGTGTTATTTCAAGCCATCCCGGTGCAGAG
>JBAZEQ010000108.1:0-8132 GCA_041653855.1 Ignavibacteria bacterium
CGTAAACGTCAGGCTCGATTACAAGTCCGTCAATATGGCTTTTTACGTTTATGCTTCCGCCCATCGAAACGTTGTTGCCGAATGCGACGTGAATCGTTCCGTAAACTTTTTCGTCTTCGAGGATTTGTCCGATAAGCTCGGCTTTATAATTTGTTCCAACGCCGAATTCCGCTATAGCTCTTGCTTCGCGTCCTGCTTTATCGAGCATATCAGCTAATTTCACTGCTTCTTTTCCGCCTGTAATTTTTTCTGCATAACCGTTTATTACTTCAACAGTAATCGGAGTTTCGAGCATTCCTATTCCTGCCATAGAGCCGTCGATTACAATTTTACCGCTCGATTTGTCTTCCCACGGTGCAAGGTAAACTTCACCCGAAGGGAGATTTCCGCTTTCACCTTTATTTCTAAGAACACCTGTACTCTCGAGGATTTGCCTGTCTTTCATCGGCATAGTTATATCGGTTCCTTTTTCGGTTACCACTCTGATTTCGGAAGTCTTCCTTAATGCTTCTGCAATTTTTTTTGTAAGTTCAATTACTTTATCCGCATCTGCATTCAAACAGCGAACCATTGTTTCGATTTTTATGCCCGGCATTGTCGCAACACGCACACCAAATTTTACAGCTTCTCTTCTTGCATCTGTGTGAGTAAGGGATTTCTGAGTCGGACAAATTACAACATCTACCGTTTTCATAAGTTCTGCTATTTGTTGCGGCGGCTCCTGACCGTTGATTTCACGGGATTTCATCTCTACAAGAAAGGCTTCCTTGCAGAGTTTCTTTCCTTCTTCAAGTAGTGATGTTGCTATTTCTCTTTCTGTTTCATCCGTTATGATAAGGAGTGTTTCTTCACTTCTCAAACCCATATAATCTTTTAGGGCTTTTATGGATGCATTTTTAAGTTCGATTGAATCTGCCATAATTTTTGTTTTATTTTTTTTAATATATAAGAAATTTATATCTTTTATAAGAACAAATTTTGTATATTTTAAATCCTTGCCAAAGTGGAAAATGACCTGCCTGCCGCAGGCAGGGAAGAGTATATTTCTTTATCTTTTTACAAAGGATTGATTTACTTATTTTGTGATATATAATATTATGATGAATATTTCTGAAAATATATCTCTTAAAGAATTCACTTCCATTAAGCTTGGAGGCAAAGCAAAGTTTTTTTGCGAGTGCAATTCCGAAATAGAATTAATAGAATGTCTCGAATATGCGAGAATAAAAAATATTAAAATACATATTCTCGGCGGTGGAAGTAACACTATTTTTCTCGATGAAGGATTCGACGGTCTTGTTATAAGAATAAATTTAAAAGGAATTAATATTCACAATGATTTTAAAGATAATGTGATTATAAAAGCTGCGGCGGGTGAAGAATGGGACGACTTTGTAAAATACTGTGTGGAAAATAATTTCGCCGGAGTTGAGTGCTTATCCGGCATTCCCGGGGGCGTAGGAGCCACGCCGACTCAAAATGTCGGGGCTTACGGACAGGAAGTGAAAGATACAATTATTTTTGTAAAAGCAATCGACAGGGATACGTATAAACCGACGATGTTCTCCAATGAAGATTGCCTTTTCGGTTATAGGACAAGCAGGTTTAAAACGATTGATAAAGAAAAATATATTGTTACGGAAGTATTGTTTAAGTTAAGGAAAAACGGTAAACCTGAAATAAAATATCCCGAACTTGAAAAATATTTAAAAGCAAAAAACGAAAGTGATTTTTCTCTTTCGTATGTAAGGAATGCCGTAATGGAATTACGAAAAAAGAAATCAATGGTATTGGATGATGATGACCCTGATTCTGTATCCTGCGGAAGTTTTTTTGTGAATCCGGTTTTATTAGAAATAGATTTTGAAAATATGTGTGTGAAGGCAGGTATAGAGAAAAACAATATCCCATTTCATATTTTAAGTGGTTATTATAAACTTTCTGCGGCGTGGCTAATCGAAAACGCAGGGTTCGAAAAAGGATATACAAAAAAAAGAGTAGGGATTTCCGGTAAACACTCCCTTGCTTTGGTAAACCATGGCGGAACTACAAAGGATTTATTAAATCTTGCAGAGGAAATTCAAACAAAAGTATTCAATAAATTCGGAGTTGTACTTGTAAAAGAACCCGTAATTGTGAGTTAGTATTAAAAAATCCGGTAGTTTAATATTTTTTGGTGATTTATTAATAAGTAAAAAAATAATATTTAAAAGGATATATTAGAGATAGTACTGGGGGAAATATTGTAATAAAAATTTTATAAACTAAATTTTATACGTTATGAAAAATTTTACAATTTATCTTCGCCTCGTTGTTTTAATTTTAGTAATTCCCTTGCTTATTTCGTGTGAAAACACGACTTCTTCTACAGGTACAAACACAAATGAAAAAGTATTAAAAGCTGTTGATAGTGTTAGGCTGGCACTTGAGCAGAAAATTGCCAAAACGGTTCCTTCTTTGAGCGTTTTGATACAAACTCCGACTGAAATTATTTTTGTTTCTTCAGTACCGGAAAACTCTACTCCACTCACAAAAGATACGTATTTCAGGTTTGCAAGTAACACAAAAAACTTCACTTCAACCGCAATCCTTAATATGTATGAAGACGGCTGGCTCGATATTCACGCTAAGATTATCGATACTATACCCGGTAGTAATATAACTTATGTTCCGTCAAGTTCCGAATGGAATATCCCGTATAAAAATCAAATTACAATTGAACAACTTTTACAGCATAGTGCCGGGGTTTATGATTTAGGTAACGATACGGTACCGGGATGCGGAAATATGGCTTATGTTGAATATATGGAACAACAAGACCCGAATCACCAATTCTCTTCAACTGAACTTGTGAACCAATTGACTATTCATAATTTATCTTATTATTCTCCTGGAACAGATCACCATTACAGTAATACGGGCTTTACAATTTTAAGTGAAATAATTGCGAGAGTTTATTCCTTCAGAAAAGGACAGACTAAGCTATTTTCCGATTATCTTTACGATTATGTAACAGGAAGCTCGACCCCCGTTCCGGTAACCGTTAAGTTTCCATATCTTGCGAGCGATAAACAAATGCCGTCTCCTTA
Source organism: Ignavibacteria bacterium (assembly GCA_041653855.1). Taxonomy (GTDB): domain Bacteria; phylum Bacteroidota; class Ignavibacteria; order Tepidaquicellales; family Tepidaquicellaceae; genus FEN-1279. The sequence goes on from JBAZEQ010000108.1 coordinate 3,090, forward strand.
CACAAGTAGTATAACATATTATCCCGGAGGTATTAGCCAAACCACAACAGAGGCAAATATGAGTGCATATGTAGCTGAGGGAAATGGACTGGGAACGATGGCAGATTTAAATACTTATATACGTTCACTTATGAAAGGTGCAAATGTTCTTAATGCATCGACAGTTAATTTAATGAAAACAGACATTTCACCCGGTTCAACTGTTTACGGACTTGGGTGTTCTTATTTTGCAAATCTTGGTTACGGACATAACGGCGCAACTCATGGATATTTATCTTTAATGGTTTATGACCCTTCAATCGATGTCTCGATGATTATTTTACTGCCTGTGTGGGATTTATCTGATGGTATGACCAGCCTCATAACATGCTTTAATGCTATGTCCGATGCCGGATACGCCGCCCGAACTGTATTAGGATATTCCGGTAAACCTTAGTGAATATGAATCAGCTATGAGTCTTTTCTATCTTTTTAAAATAGGTAAATTCATTTTTTATATATTCCCTCGTTCCCACGCTCAGTCGAAGATTCGCCGTGGTGAACGTGGGAACGAAAAATCTTCAATTTTAAGAATCCGCGTTCTTTGCGTCCCGATGTTCTTTATCGGGATTACGAATCCGCGTTCTTTGCGTCCCGATGTTCTTTCCCTGCCGTTGTTGGTGTTTAGTCTGCCGGGGGCAGACGTCACCAACAACAAACAATAAGATTTGTTATCCTATATTATTATCTCCGGTGATTGTGGTTGAGCGGAGTTAATATTCTTTTTATTAATTTCGAGAATTAAATTTTTTGCAACGGTTTTATATATTTTCGATTCATCGGAATTGGGACTGTCTATTACGAAAGGTTTACCTTTATCACCTGATTCACGAATTTTTGTTACAATAGGAATTTCTCCAAGCAAGCTTACTTCATATTCATCGCTTAGTTTTTTCCCGCCGCCCTGTCCGAATATATAATCTTTTTCACCTTCTGGATTTGTATAGTAACTCATATTTTCTATAAACCCAAGTGTAGGCACATTCACTTTTTCGAACATTAAATATCCTTTTCTTGCATCTATCATAGAAATATCTTGCGGAGTTGTAACTATCACAGCACCTGTAAGTGGTATCGTTTGGCTGAGAGTAAGCTGTATATCGCCCGTTCCCGGAGGCATATCGAAAACAAGGTAGTCGAGTTCATCCCATAAAACTTCGCTCATAAATTGTTTTAATGCACTCGATGCCATTGGTCCCCGCCATACTACCGCAGTATCTTCTTCCATCAGGAATCCAATCGACATTAATTTAATATCGTATTTTGTAATGGGAAGCATTTTATTCTTTCCGTTTGAACTGACAACTTTCGGTCTTTCGTTAATTCCAAACATCATAGGAATCGAAGGACCGTAAATGTCCGCATCTATTAATCCGACTTTTGCTCCTTCAAGTGCAAGCGAAGCGGCTAAGTTCACTGCTACGGTTGATTTTCCAACTCCGCCTTTTCCCGAAGCGATTGCTATAGTATTTTTTACACCGGGCATTAAAGTATCTTTTTGCTTGTCTGCGTGATTTACAACTCCGAGTATAAAATCAATTCTTGAGATTTCGATACTTGGTAATGCTTCGGTCAGATTCAACATAATCGAATTTTTTAAACCGGGGAAATCGTTATATTCCGTATCGGTTATGCCGAGTGTAAGTTGAAGTTTATTTCCGTTAAGCGAAATTCTTTTTACAAAATCTAAAGATACAAAATCTTTTTGTAATAACGGTTCTTTTACTTTCGATAATACATCTAATATTTGCTTTTCAGTAATCATATGGTTTTTTGAGATTTAGTGTTTAATTTGTTTAAAATAATAACATTTTTTATTAATAAAAAGTTAAAGTTATTAAATTGAATTTCTCCTGCTAAATAGATAATTTTGATTTTAATCATAAATAATTATTTTGTTGAGCAAATCTGCGAAATTTTGGCTATTTATATTAATAGTCTCTGCTATATTCTTTTTAGGTGGGATTAACATCAGGGCTATTATAGGTAATGATTTATTAAATTACGATGAGTTTAGTTTCAGAACAAGTATTCCACCTGATGAAGAGAATTGGATTTTCCGAATGCTGTCTCATTCATCGATTTTTATTATGTCGGCATATTTTGTTGTACTAATATCTGCAATCGCATTTTTGAAAACTGCTAAATTAAATTTAAAACAGAATGCATGGCTCTTGATGTGCTGTGTTTTATTTTTTGCATTTGTTCCTGTCGAAATTTATACTTTCTATCTTGATATAAAATTTTATTTGTTGTACCTGACAAATCCTCCTAACCACGACGGGCTTTTAAAAATATTTGGAGAGAGAATAGGGTTTTTGAAAGGTGTTCCTTATATAGCAATTTTAAGCTATTACACAATAATTCTTATTGCAGTTTTTAGACCTCTGAATAAAACAAAAGAACAGCTTGAAAAGGAAAAGAATAAAGAAAAAGAATATTCGTATAAATATTTTATGCACGAAGATGATGATTTAGATATATTAAACAAATGATAAATTATTTATGAGTAAAGTAATAAAAAAAGCAGTTGTAAAACAAATCGATGAAAAACAGGAACTGATTGTCAGTGAGCTAATCGATGTCTTCAAAAATATCGGTTACGATGTGAGAATCGAAAAAGGTAGTTTCAAAGGCGGTTTCTGTCTTTTAAGAGAGCAGAAGCTTTTTTTGCTAAATAAAAATATCGAGCCTGCAAAAAAAATATTTTTTCTTGCAAGAAATTTATCGGAATTGGGAATTGAAAATATCTTTGTGAAACCGGAAATAAGAGAGATAATAGAGAAAGAATCAAGTAAATGAAAATTAAATTAGTTGGCTCGGGTACGTCACAGGGTGTGCCAATCATAGGATGTAAATGCGATACCTGCCTTTCGGATAATCCAAAAAATAAAAGATTGAGAGCTTCGGCTTATATTGAACTCAATGGATTGAAAATATTAATAGATACTTCAATCGATTTCAGACAGCAAATGTTAAGAGCAGAAATTACGGATTTAGATATCGTTCTTTTTACACATCACCACGTTGACCATATTTTGGGGATGGACGACTTAAGACAAATCAACCAGAGGTACAGAAAATATATTGATATTTATGGCAATAAAATGACTCTCGATGAAATTAAAATCACTTTCCGTTATGCCCTCGATGATGAGTTGAAAAAGTATTGGGCTGTCCCGCTTGTTAATTTTAATTATATAGAAAATAAAATTTTTAAAATTAATGATGTCGAAGTAATTCCAATAGAAGTCTATCACGGTAGAATTAAAATATTCGGGTACAGGATTGGTAATTTTGCTTATATTACCGATGCAAGTAAAATACCCGAAGAAGAAATGAAAAAATTAGAGAATCTCGATGTATTGATTTTAAATGCACTACGAAAAGCTCCGCACCCTACTCATTTTAATCTCGAACAGGCAACGGAAATTGCATTAAAAGTAAAAGCGAAAAAAACTTATTTCACGCATATTACACACGATTTAATGCACGACGAAACAAACGCAACTTTACCTGAAAATATAGAGCTTGGCTATGACGGGCTGGAAATGGAAATATAAACTTTATTAAAGAAAGGGACTAATAATTTTATGGAAATTGAATTACCTGCGTATTTAGAAAGATTTATTTTTGATACTCTTAATGGTATATATAAAATAAGATGGAATAAAACAAATAATTTAGAAAATAATGAAGAAGAAAATAAAATATATATCGGAACATATTTTCCACGGAGCTATGCGGAAAGTAAAATAATTTTTAACGATTTATTTAAAAACAATCATATTAAAAATTCGTTTATTGAAAAAGATACTATTTCTATTTTAGATATTGGTACTGGTACTGGAGGTAATTTGATTGGACTAATGGAATCATTGAAAGAAAATTTTGGGAAAAAGGCTTTAAAAATATTTACATTTGAAGGGAATATAAATGCTTTAGAATTTTTTGATAAATTTGTAAAGAAATTTAAAATTACGTTTAATTATAATAATATAATAACAAATAATGTTTCTCTTAAAATATCATCTAATTCACTTTATGTAGATACTTTCTATAAAATTTTTGATTTTAATACAAAGTTTGATGTTGTTATGTCTTCAAAATTTATATCAGAATTTTATAACGAAACACAAATTGGTGCTGATGGAGTATATAAAGATTTTGCAAGAATATCATCTGATAATTTGAATAAAGATGGTATTGCCATTGTGCTTGATACTACAAATAAGCTCGGAAATAACAAGTATACTTCTTATGTAATGACAAAAGAACTAAAAGAATATATCAAGGAAAATGAGGAAAATATTAAATTTATTTTACCCAAAAGTTGTGCTCTATGGTATAATAAATGTAATACTGGCGATTGTTTTATTCAAAGAGTAATTCAGGTTAAGCATCGAAAAGATAAAATAGATAATAGAAAAATTAATAACATTTCAAATATTTGTTATGCATTATTATCTAAACCATCATTTGCGAATGAAGTGATTGAAAGTTATAGAAATGATATTTCATATGCAATATGTGTAAAAAAAGGAATGGATTTATATATTGATGGAATTTGTAGAAACGGAATTCAAACAAAAGGGTTTACTAAGTTAAACAATAACCATGCATTAAAATTAAATTGATATGCTTAGAGCTTGGGAGAAAATACTAATTAAAACCGAATTAGATTGCGAAAAGGAGGCAATAGCTCCATATATTATATCTGCAAGTAGGTCAACTGATATTCCTGCTTTTTTTTCTAAATGGTTAATTGAAAGAATAAATAAAGGATATATGGTATGGAAAAATCCTTTTAACCAATCATTACAATACGTTTCTTTTTCAAAATCAAGAATATTTATTTTTTGGTCAAAAAATCCAAAACCCTTAATAGAACATTTACATTTATTTGACACAAAAAATATTAATTACTATTTTCAATATACTCTAAATGATTATGATAAAGAAGGATTTGAACCAAATGTTCCCAAATTAGAAAAAAGAATCGAT
>JBAZEQ010000109.1:0-8119 GCA_041653855.1 Ignavibacteria bacterium
GTTTTGATTTTTGCCATCCAGAGATCATGTCCGGAGCCGCCCTTACAGACTACCCCTTCATTCAGCTTAATTTCGAGTCTGTTTTCTCGAACTGCTTGAATGAATGGGTCATTCAGTTTCCCCTCGTAGACCAATTGCGGAATATGAAGATTTCCAAAGAGCTTCAAGAACGTCTTAGGGTCTAGAATTCCCTTTTTGTGAACATTCTGGTCGAATAGAATCACATCATGAGTATCTTCTGGGTCGTGAATACCTGCAAAGGAATTTGGGCCTTCAAATTCACAGAATGAAATAGCTTCCTCAACTCCTCTGAAATTATCTCGGAGAATCTTCTCAATTTGTTCAGCGTATTTGTTCTTGAACAAATCAATTGCTTTTCCGAAGATTGGATGCGATTCATCGAATAGCTGATGCCTCGTCCCGAACTTCTTCCAACCCCTCTTCTTGTGCCACTCGAACCTCAGATTGGAGCCGTCATGCTTGTAGAATGCATAACAGTATTCCCGAGGTGCTTTTGCTGAATGTGGAATGCTCCAATACTCTTTCATACTTTACTCCCAAGGAGCCTTTCGGTTCCTATTGCGAACGATTCGATGAGCCGGATTAAGTCGGTCAAAGAATAGTCCAGTTCCCGTTCCATCGGCATCCATTTCTACCTTCTTGAAGACCACCCAGCCAATTGACATGAGCAAGATCAGAATGTAGACAATGACAATTGCTGTATTCGAAGGCTGAACGGAGATGTAATCGAAATCCTTGAATTCGCGGCGTTTGAATTTCTTCACACCTTCCTGTCCAATCAACTGAACAACCTGAGCCGCATCGAAAGTAGGCATTCGCATAAGAGAATCTCGAATCACGATATTTGCCATCTTATCCTTAGACCACGAAAATACATACGCCCACAAGATCTTCCCTGAATTGTCAATTCCTACAGTAGTGACAAGTTCATTCTTGCCCCCACCCTTCCAATAAGATTCCTGATTACGTCCGGCATCAGGCCCTCGATTCTTGAAGACAATAAGATATGCATGACATTGCTTCATAGCACCATACTTACCGTTGTAGTAATTCAGGAGATCGTTCCCCTTACTCTGATTAGGAAGTTGAGTTTCCGTGAGAATCGAGATATTATCAAGTCCCTCCTCTTTGGGGTATTCGAAGACCTTAGTCTTGACCGGATCAATATTCTCGAAACTGAATAGAGTGGGTGCAGCCTGCACTCGATTTTCATAAGAATGCTTTGCAAAGAATGGAATCATCTTAGCAGAATCGCCATTCCAAGTAGAAACCCACTTATTTCCATTACGTGGATTACTACATGTGCTATGCCTATTGAGATTTACAAAACGCTTGCCGAACGAAACAGAAGCATTATTCCAGACCTCTTCAGTATTGAAGAAACCACTGCCAACCGTCGTCTCGTAGTCATAGCTATCGCCGTGCTCGTCGCAATACGAGCAGTCGTAATGATGCGTAGTGCAGGAACGATTATTTCCTGTTCCGCTACAGGTTTCATAAGAACAGGTTTTGGATACCCACTCATTCCAAGGTTCAATATGCTCGGCAGATGTCACCCAGCCACCGTAGAATTCAGTTGCACGAGTCTGATTGCTCTCAGACGTGAAAGCTCCAATCGTGCTCACGGCGAAGCTAATCGCTCCAAGTGCAAGAGGCTCCCACCAATTAATACGGCGTCCAAAGAAAGCCAGTGTTGTGAGCAGGGTGAGAATTGGGATCAGAAATGCGAACCAAATTGCCATGTTGTCCTCCGTTGGTTAGTGACAGTATTAAGATACGACAGAAGTTCACAGGAGTCAACCAAAAATAAAAAACGCCCAACCTTTCGGTCAGGCGTTCAAAGTCTCTCAGAGACTTTTATCGGCCATTCATCTGGAACGTCTCGTCATCGACACCAGACTCGAAAGCCTTTTCGGATCGGGTCGAGGTCACAATCTGAACCTTGAATCGAGGCGCACCAGAAAGGAACAGAGTACAGGGGAAGGTCGTGATGAGATCATTGTGTTCACGGTCAATATCCAGAAGATCCTTCTGAACACCATTGAACTTGATTCTCTTCTCCTCGATCACATTTGCCAGCTTCTCATAGAGTCGAGAGTCGAAGGTGGGATTGGCCTCAGTGATGAACTTCATGAGAGATCCATCTCCCTTGGAGTATCGAGCATCCATGATGTGCGAATAGATGGAATCGAACTTCGATGCGTATGCATCGGTCACTCCACCAATTTCCTTCACGGTCTGCCACATTTCACTGTGGATGGTCTTGGACTCCACCTGCTTGGCATTGAAGAGATTGGTCAGGCGAGCGTTCTGATTTCCCATCGAGATGTACTTGGCGACTCCGATACCTGCGACTCCGATGATTCCGAGAACCACAGCGAGGACACCGATGAGAATGATCTTGGTAGTACTGGACATTTGCTTCTCCTTGTTGAATTTCTACCTTCACTTGAAGGGTCTTGTGTAAGATACGACGAAAGTCTCTAGTCGTCAACCGAAGGATGATAATATTTCTGGCGAAGATCATTCAACATAGCATCATCAAATTTAATGTCTACGTCGAAAATCACAGCATCAATATCACAATATGGACATATTGCAGTTTTGCTTCCATCTTCCTCTTCGATATGTTCGCGAACATCATCTGCAGGATAAATTCCACCACAGAAGAAACATCCTGCATTGTAACTGATTAATCTCTTATTCCAGTTACCCATTGACATTTGATGAATTGACTCTAGCTTCATCTTGTTCTCTCCATCTGTCAAGAGACACTTCCTTTACTCGTTTAATTTGAAGTTCCAAGTCATGTAGGTTTTTCAAATCATTTGGGTTAATCGATATTTGAGAGTTCTTTATAAATTCAATTAATACTAGCTGACCTTTTAGGGCCTCGATTACCATATTATCTAATCGAAGGACACTTTCATTTCTACCGTTAAGCTGAACATTTATGTATTGACATTTACTTTCCAAATATCTAATATACTTGATTAACCTGTAGTGGATTAATCCATTCAATACAAAGAATAGTACTATCGTAGTTATTGGTAGAATTTTATCCACGAGACTCACGCCATGCGAGAATTGCACAAATGATAACAACTATAAGTTCGGTGCCTGCAAGAATTGCGTTCAATTTAACATATCCGAAACCAATGAACACCTTAAAGGCAAACCAAGCACCTACGAGGCCATTCGTCAGTACTCCGGTTGACCATTTAGTTTGCCAAAAGCCCATAAAACACCTCCATGTTATGCACTCAAAAGATACTACATGAACCGAGGTCCGTCAACTTATACCCCATAAGAGCATGATTACGAAAGATGAAAATGCGAGTGCATGTTTTCGGAAATTCATCAATCCCACCACCTTTCAATTCTCTTTTCAAGAATCAAAAAGAATAATCTACGGTTCTTATTTTTCCTACGATACGAATCAATCCAAATAGCATTCAATTCTTCTGCAGATGGGCTATATAATGTGCGCATCTCAAATAATTCTGGATTATCCACACAAGGAATCCATTCATATTTAATTGAGGCAAATACTGCATGCTCATCAGGAGTCATGAAATCGTCGGCTATTAATCGCTGAAGAAGAATTCTAGATATTCTAATGTATCTTAGAATATGTAATCTAGATTCGTCAATCTGGTAAATCTCTCTCGCGTTTGCAAAAGTAGATTCCATGCTCTTCAGTTTAGTTTCTAGAATGAAATAGGTGTAACGATAATCAAAATCTCGATCATTCCATATTACGGGAAACCATTTAATGAGGTTTCTAACACCTCGAAGAAATGATCTAAAGCTAGGTGGAGTGAATTCCATAATTAAAACTCCATATCTAATGTCATTGCATCTAATTGACTCTTGAAACGATTTAGTAAAATAGCATTATTTGCAATGATTGAAGATATGCGACGATAAAGAGCAATTCCAGTCAAGCGATTGAAGGTCGTACATTTCTCCTCAACCACTTCATCTTCGCGATCTGCGATGTCGTAGAAATACCCCAATGCATGGTCGAAACCGAATGAAACCACCAGTTCAGTGTTTTCGGGGTGCGTGAAACAATATCGGCTCATTCGGTTCTCCTTGTTATGGGCTAAAATACTTTGACATTCGCTAAATGTCAACCCATGTAGCTAGTCAGCTTCCATCCAATTGCGGACTCGCCCTCTAGACCGTATTCTTCGCAGAATGCGATCAGCTTCTTCGAGGCTTCTTCATCTACCTTGAGATCGGCTGGATTGAATTCCTTCGCATATCCTCGATTAGCCCTGAGTACGGTTCCCGGAACTGCGAGAATATACATCGGGTATTCACCTGAACAATAATTAACCAATTCAAAAGGAATTGGATTTTCTTGAAGAATCTCCTTCAATTCTGCATAATTTGTATAGGTTCTATTCAAGACTACACGAATCCACCAATCTTCTGAGTCTCCAGAATCCACATCGTTATCCCACGGAAATTCATATCCATCATCGAACACTATTCCGTAGCAAATCTCACCATCTGTTGAAACACCCATTTCGATTCTCCTTTAGATTCGAGTAATTACACCCTTCAAATTGAAAGGCTCCACATCAAACCACTTCTTGATGTAATTGCTCTCCACAGGCTTTCCGTCTCGGGAGGTTGCAATTGTGACGTGCTTGATTGCCTTGGAGCTAGGAACGTCGCTCTCGACCTCAATGGCGAGGGCCTTTTCGCTGATGCCCACTCGTACAGCCTTGAGGGTGAAAACCTCCCCAAGGTGCTTCTCTGCCCATTCCTGTAGGGGAATGTCGCGATCTGCACGATGGGTAATCGTCATGTGATGAGCAAACACCTTCCAGCCATCATTATTGAGATGTGAAGTCTTTTCTAATAGAAGGTTGTGAGATTCTTCATCGAGCACAACCCCATAATACTCAAAATTCATGAATTCCTCTTAATTCTTGGAAAAGGTGCGAACAACTTCTGCATCACTAGAAGCATTTACTGCGACAGGAGGCAATTTGTGAATGTTGTTCCTGAGTACATTCGTAAGATCAGTCTTAAACATTTCAAGAACCGTCTTATCTTCCTTAGAGAAATTGAAACTGGCGCTCATATGGTCAGAATCTTCAATTTCAAACCGAATTCCAATTTCGCCATTCACCGAAACTTCCAACGAAGATCCATCCTCTCCAAGAACCTTATAGGACATACCCATATTGGACGTATTAGTCTTTCGGCCATAATGAAAGCAGAACGTGTTGTAATACGAAATCATATTGGTGAGAATGTTCTCGAAATAATTAAGAACCTGATCATCACTTCCACTAAAAGTGAAATTCTTACAGACCCCTTCATTATTTTCGACAAGAATAATAGTATCTCGATTTCTATTGAACTTCACTCCAATTTCATCGCAGTTACTATTAGAATAGCGTAAAGACTTTGATTGAGTACCGATACACATACGAACCTCCTTATGAATCGAATCCGAAAACCATACGATAGCGGCTCTTATCTTCCACGCCGCACATTTGCATAGTTTCTTCTAGTTGATTGAAAAAATAGTCCAAATACCCGTAGAATTTCAAATAAAATTGAATGTCGCGTTGACAGTACGGAAGATACTTCTTCCATTCAGAATCGTCAACCTTCTTTTTCTGCGCTTTTTTCTTCCGCTTTCAGTGCGTCTTCTCGATATTTCGCCATACGAGCGTCACGACCTCTCTCCCACATGAGATCGCTCCACCAGCCACGAATCCAATTGACAGTGTATTGCTGAGCGAAATACCACATTCTCGTTCTAAGAGGAGTACCTTCCTTGAATCGAGATGGCATGAAAGTCAGAATTTCCTTCAGCGCCTTCTTGTTGTATTCCTTGATCTGGTCAGCAGGCCAATCAACGACCTGTGTAGGGTCGATCATCTGTTTGCGCAGGGTTTCGTCAAACTTCCAAACTTCAAGTCGATGCAATACCCCGAGTCGATTAAACCGAAGCCTAATGTCCAAAGAATAGCATTCTGCGATACTAAGAACCAACAGTCGATTTCTCAATAGCGAGAATGGATTGAATGGTAGGTGCTTGGTGTACCCCATATTGCCATAGTTCTTGATAGTGTATCGGCACATCATGCATTCAATTGAACATTGAATTTCTCTAGATCTTAGATCAAGTTTCTTTCCATTTGGTAGTTCAAAGTCTAGCTCAGCATAATCAAACATTCCCATTTGGACTTATCCTTTCGGCACTGAATTCAAAAGGATACATGAACATCCAAGATGCATCCATGCCACTAATGTATGGTCGGTCACCCTTCCACTTTAGAAGAGTTCCATTGTCTCGTAGTCGATTAGCTACTTTCTGATAGGCATCACCTAATCCACCCTCAGCATATTTCATGCTATCAGGGAGATAGGCATCACCATTCTCGAAATCATCCATTCGCACAGGACTAAAGAGTCCCTCGGTAGCTAAGATGAAAGTCTCACTTTCCATTTCGCCACTTCCTCCACATTTGAGGAATGTTGCAGATCAGGGTTCCTACGATAATGCCGAACCAGAATATGTAGACGAAGATAATCACAGCGGCTTCAAGCATTCCATAGAAGAATAGGCTGAAGTTGATTCGCTTATACTTCAAGGTGATTCGAACTTTTCGAGCCAAAACAACCACATTCGTATGTACGACAAAATACCCAAACAAGAAGTAGAGTACGAGTGTAGCTATTACTGCGCTATTGAGAAAGATGTCGTTAAAGAACATGGTGGCTCCTACCTTAGATACTTTTTCAAGTATGGTTTGAGTTGATCTTTCTTGGCTTCGAGATCTAGGCAGATCTGATCCCTTGCAGGTGTGTCCCCAAATCCCCACATGGAGACAAGACGAATTGCATCTTCGCTGAAGAAATGTTGAACGAGGCAATTGACCAATTTAATGTAATTACTATCAGGCAACCCTTCGTATTTGTCGAGGAGTTCTTCTAGCTCCGCATCATCGCGGACTGCTTCTACAAGGCAATCCCAAACATAACGCCAGCCATTTTTGATTTCCTTGCTTGTAATTGAATACATTACGATTCTTCTTTCTTTTCTTCACTTTCTCTATTCATATTGATACTCCTGAAAAGAGCTTGAAGAGCTTCAGAAAACTGCGTAGCGATTTCCCAAAGAGAAATGCAAATGAAAAATGCAATGATGCATGTAGAGAATGGGTTTCTGTCCATATATGTGAAAAAATCCATTTGGTACTCCTTGAATTTAACCGAGATCTTCGATTTTGATTTCGTCGCAGTAAATGAAGGGATATGCATTATCCCATTTCGTGGAACTCGTCGTTTCAGAACGAATCCAATCCTTGACAGGTCCGTCAGCATCTCTCCAGCAAGAATCATGATCGGCAAGCACCTGCCAATTTGGAGTATAATCCTCCCGAACACCTTTCTTGAAGATTACTTGAGGATTCCAATCGACCAAAATATAGGAACTGTGAGCCTTAATCTGATAGCGCATCTGAAATACGACACGAGCCTCTTCCGAACTATCTGGGCTATCAGGATCTTCATCGCTGTTGGAATATCTAGCATGTACTGAAAAGGTGGCAGTAATCGAATATCCTCGACCCTTCCCCTTATGAGCCTGAACGAGACTTTCCAAAGTACTCAAGGCTCCATCGAATGCCTGTAGAGAGATCATGTTCTTAGCCATTTCAACTCCAAGGTTGAGAGATAATGTGTAATGCCCCTTCTCGAATGTCAGTCCATAGAGATTCGAGTTTAACTTCCATTTCATATTGGAGTCCGGGATCACTTCCGGCCATCTCGTGAGGATCTCCAGAATCCCATGAGTTGTTCATAGAATTAAGACGTTCAGTCAATTCTTGATAGTTATCGAGTTTTTCTCGCAAGTCTTGAATTACACTGAACCTATTCGAGTTCATTACAGCGAGGCTCCCTTGGAGGTTGCAACCTGAACCAATGCATTACCGAGGGCAAGGGCGACATTTGGTGGGAGTACGAATGCGATCTTTCCGTAGAATTCGGCTGACACCTTGTCGGGGGTTCGAATTTCAACCCACTTTGGGTTGTCTGCATTCTCGCCAACCTCCAGAGCCAC
>JBAZEQ010000110.1:0-8096 GCA_041653855.1 Ignavibacteria bacterium
CTTTTTTTAATTTTGACCTTGTTAGGTTTGTATCTACTCCCGATGAGACACTTGAATTCGAAAGATTTAAAAAAGGCGAGATAGATGTCTATATAGTAAACCGGGCGCAATTTTGGGCGGAAAAATTCGATGATAAATTCGAAGACTATAAAAGAGGATTGGTAATTCGCAGAAAAATATTTAATGAAAATCCTGTTGGTATTTCCGGAATAGCTATTAATATGAGAAAAGAACCTTTCAATGATGTGCGTGTCCGAAAAGCATTCGGGTTTATGTATGACAGGATAAAGTTTAACGAAAGACTTTTCTTTAATGCGTATCTTCCGATTGATTCTTATTTCCCGGGAACGGAATACGAAAATCCTAATGACCCGAAAATCAGGTTTAATATAGATTCTGCACAGAGATTACTCTCGGAAGCAGGATGGAAAGAAAAGAATAAAGATGGATATTTAATAAAAGACGGAAAAATATTTGAGGTTGATTTACCGATGCAAAAGGGTATGGATAGATATTTTACAATTTATCAGGAGGATCTGAAAAAAGTCGGAGTTAAATTAAACCTCAAGGAAATTGACCTGACAACAATATTTAAGCTCGGGAATGAGAGAAATTTTAAATTACTACCGATGTCCTGGGCAGGTCTTAAAATACCTAATCCTGAAAATTATTTGAAATCGAAAACCGCGGATGAAGAGGGAAGTACGAACTGGCCAGGGATAAAAAATCCAAGAATTGATGAACTATGTGTAGCTTATGATACAACATTTGATATGAAAGCAAGAGTGAAAATATTAAAAGAAATAGATTTTATTGCCTGTAATGAATTTGGGTATGTATTTGGGTGGTACCCGCCGTATATAAGGATTGCGTTTCATAATAAATTTGGATTTCCTGAAGGTATTATTGCGAGAAATTATGATGTGATGACTGTGCTACCTTATATGTGGTTTAATGACCCTGAAAAAGCAGCAGAATACGATGCAGCCGTTATGGATAAATCGAAAACTCTTCAAGGTGGAGATGAAGAAAATAAATACTGGCAAAACCTGAAAGAAAAGAAAAATGATAAATAGGAATATTTAGAAAATTATTCCACTTAAAATGACAGGCTATTTTATACGCAGATTTTTACTGATAATACCTACTTTCATCGGGATAACTCTGATTACTTTTCTGATTTTGCAGGTTGTTCCCGGCGGACCGCTTGAAATGGAATTGATGAAATTGCGTACTGGCGGTCATAGCGGCGAAGTTGGCTCATCTACGAGCAGTTATAGTGCAATAAACATTCCCGAATCTGCACTAAAAGAAATGAAAGAATTTTATGGATTCGACAAGCCAATTATTGTGAGATATTTTAATTGGCTTGGTAATTTAGTTAAATTTAATTTTGGTAAATCTTATGTTTTTGCCGAACCTGTTTGGGATGTAATTGCGTCCCGTTTCAAAGTTTCTATTTATTTCGGATTAATTAGTTTTATTCTGACTTATCTTATATGTGTCCCTCTTGGTGTAGTTAAAGCTGTGAAAAACGGCTCTAAGTTTGACTTTGTTTCATCGTTTATGGTTTTTCTTGGATATTCAACTCCTGGATGGGCATTTGGCGCACTGATGCTTATACTCTTTGGTGGGGGAAGTTTCTGGAACGTTTTTCCGCTTGGTGGTTTCAGGTCTGAAGATTTCGAATCAATGAATTTTTTTCTGCAGGTTTATGACCAGTTGCATCATACAATACTTCCTGTAATAGCTTTTGTAATAGGAAATTTTGCAACTCTTACTATAATTACAAAAAATTCCGTTATAGAAAATTTAAGTCAGGACTATGTAAAAACTGCTTTTGCTAAAGGACTTTCGGAAAAAAGAGTTATCTATTATCACGCTTTGAGAAATTCGTTAATACCTATTGCAACGGGAATAGGTGGATTCCTCGGATTAATTTTGACAGGTAGTATTTTGATTGAAAAAGTTTTTAATATACAGGGAATGGGATTGCTGGCTTTCAATTCTATAATCAACAGGGATTATCCCGTAACGATGGGAATTCTTGTGATATACAGTGTCTTAATGTTATTTGGAAATATACTTTCGGATATGATTTATGCGTGGGCAGACCCGAGAATAAGATTTAAATAATTTATGAAAAAAGAAAAACAAAATAAAAACCAAATTTCTGTTTCTCTTCTTAAAAAAAGATGGAGAAAATTTAAAACTATTAAAAGAGGTTATTATTCTTTTTTAATTATTGTTTTTCTTTATTTGCTTTCTTTTATTTTGCCGCTTTTTATCGGGAAAAGTGCATTAATAGTTAAATATAATGATGAATTTTATTTCCCGGTTTTTTCATATCACCCCGCAAGTGAATTCAATCAAAACATTTCCGGAGAATCTAATTACAGGTTATTAAAAAAACAATTTCAGGAAGAAAACGTTGGCAACTGGGTATTATTACCTCTTTATCCATTCGGACCAAATGAAAACCTGCTCGATGAAATGGAAGGAAATCCTCCTCATCCGCCATCTTTGAAACATATATTAGGTACAGATACAAGCGGTCGTGATGTGTTGGCACGGGTTGCGTATGGATTTAATGTCTCGATTTCATTTGCCCTGTTAGTTACTTTTTTCGCATTTCTGATTGGAATAATTATAGGTGCTTTGCAGGGATTTTTTGGTGGGCTTGTAGATATATTCTTTCACAGGTTCATCGAGATTTGGTCGACACTTCCATTTTTTTATGTGATTATCATAGTGAGTTCTCTTTTAGTTCCGAATTTCTTTTTGCTATGTTTGATTATGACTTTATTCAGCTGGGTTGGGATTACTTATTATATTAGGGGTGAATTCTACAGGGAAAAATCGAAAGATTATGTTTCTGCGGCAGTTGCTATGGGAGCACCAAACCGAAAACTGATTTTTAAACATATTTTACCGAATTCTTTAACGCCAATTATTTCGTTTGCTCCTTTTGTGATAGTCGGAAATATTGCTTCCTTAGTTAGTCTTGATTTTCTAGGTTTTGGTCTACCGCCTCCGACTCCGAGCTGGGGACAACTGATGGAGCAGGGAATGAGCAATATTGAATACTGGTGGCTTGTGGCTTTCCCGCTTGTAGTTCAGTTTTTTACTTTAATTGGAATTGTTTTCATCGGAGAAGCCGTAAGGGAAGCATTTGACCCGAAGGTTTATTCGCGTTTGCGTTAGATTCGAGTGTGTAGAGTGTATAGAGTGAACGGAGGATAGAGTGTAATGAGGTTGAATAGTTTGTGCAATTGTTTTTTAAATTTGATATTTAATATTTTTATTTTATTAAATCCCGAAGGGATGAAATTATTATAGAGAATGGAATTGTAAAAGAAAATTTAATTCCGAAGGGATGAAATCTTGGTAAAAAGAAGTTTTGAAATTAAATAGAGCTACGTTGTGGCGAAATCTAATAAATAATGCCGGATAAAAAACTTGTTGAAATAAAAAATCTTAAAACGTACTTCTTCGTTGACCCGATTTACTATAATATAAAAACGGAAATTAGCGAAGAGTTGAAAAACTTTTATAAAAGCGATAAAAAGCTTAAAGGAAAAGTTCCGGCAAAAGCTGTTGATGATGTAAGTTTCGATATTTATGAAGGTGAAGTTCTGGGAATTGTCGGTGAATCCGGCTCGGGAAAATCGGTAACAGCCTGTTCTATTAATAGACTCATTCCCAACCCACCAGGAAAAATAATCGGTGGCGAGATATTCTATAAAGACACGGATTTGCTTAAATTATCATTCGATGAAATAAAAGACTTCAGAGGAAAAGAAATTGCAATGATATTTCAAGAACCGATGACATCATTGAATCCTGTGTTGAGAATCGAAACACAATTATCCGAAGTAATGCTCTATCACGAAAAGATTTCAAAAGCAAATGCAATAGATAAAGCAATTAGTTTGATGGAATCAGTCGGAATCTCCGATGCAAAAAAAAGAATAAAAGATTATCCGCATCAGTTCAGTGGAGGTATGAGGCAGAGAGTTGTAATTGCTATGGCACTTGCATGCAACCCCTCGCTTCTGATTGCGGATGAACCGACAACCGCTCTGGATGTAACCATTCAGGCACAGATAATTGACTTAATGTTGAAAATAAAAAGTGAAAGGGAAAAATCCGCAATACTATTAATAACCCATAATCTCGGCGTTGTTGCAGAAATGTGCCAGAGAGTTATTGTGATGTATGGTGGAAAAATACAGGAAATTGCAAATGTGAATGAAATATTTAGTAATCCCAAGCATCCTTATACAATCGGGCTGCTGGAATCATTACCCGACCCGTACTCAAAGTCGGTTCAAAAACTAAAAGCAATTCCCGGATTGATTCCGCATATACTTGAACTGCCAAAGGGATGCAAATTTTGTACACGTTGTACAAAAGTAACAGATGAATGCAAAGCGATAGAGCCGGAATTAAAAAAAATCAGCAACGGACATTTTGTCCGCTGTCATTATTCATAAAAATATGAATCAAGATAACATACTCGAAATAAAAAATCTAAGTGTAAAATTTCCCGTAACGAGTGGATTTTTTAAAAGAAAAGTCTCGGATTTAATCGCTGTTGATAGTATTAATCTTGAAATCAAAAAAGGTGAAACACTTGGACTGGTAGGTGAATCAGGCTGTGGTAAATCCACCATCGGAAAAGCAATTATAAAAATTCTAAAATTTAATTCTCACGATGTTAATATATCGGGAGAAATTTTAATTAAAACCGAAGACGGCGAAATAGATATTTTAAAACTTACTAATAAAGAACTCCGAAAATACAGAGGCTCTATACAAATAGTTTTTCAAGACCCTTATTCATCACTGAATCCCAGAATGTCTGTTGGACAGATAATTGAGGAACCCCTTAAATATCATTCTAAAATTTCAAAAAAAGAAAGAAATGAACGCATAGCGTACCTTCTCGAAAAAGTCGGTATGCAGGCGGAACAGGCGAAAAGATATCCTCACGAATTTTCCGGTGGGCAAAGACAAAGAGTCGGCATTGCCAGAGCACTTGCTACCAATCCGAAATTAATCATTGCAGATGAGCCTGTATCCGCATTGGATGTCTCTATTCAGGCACAGGTAATAAATTTATTGCAGGAACTTCAAAGTGAATTTGATTTAAGTATTCTATTTATTGCTCACGACTTATCTGTAGTCGAGCATATCAGTTCACGCATAGCGGTGATGTATCTCGGTAATATTGTTGAATCGGGAATTTCGAGTGAAGTATATCATAACCCGCTTCATCCGTATAGTAAAGCGTTGCTTTCTGCTGTACCGTTGCCAAATGTAAACAGTTTGAAAAAAGAGAGAATAATTTTAAAAGGGGATATTCCTACTCCATTGAATAAACCGAGCGGGTGCGGATTCAGAACTCGTTGCCCTATTGCTAAACCGGAGTGTGCGGAAAAAGTACCGCCATTGGAATTGAAAAAAGAAGAACATTTTGCGGCGTGTTTATTTGTTACTACGCTCCAGCGTATTAACAAATAAACCGCCGTTGTTGGTGTTTAAGTCCGCCGAGGTGGACGTAACCAACAACGAAAATATAAAGCTAAAAAAGTATTTTAATAAAATAATTTCTTAATTATGGCTAAACTACTCAACCAATACGAAAAACCAACAAAGGCACATTTCAAGATTTTATTTCTAAGCTGGGCAGGATGGGTGTTCGATTTCTATGATTTGATATTATATACTTTTTTAATGATTCCGATTAAGCACGAATTAAATTTTTCCGATGTGCAGATTTCATTCGTGCTTGGTGCAAGCCTTGCCGCTACCGCAGTCGGTGGAATCATATTCGGCTACTTATCCGATAGGTACGGAAGAAAACGTGTATTACAATGGACAATTTTAACTTACTCCATCGGAACTTTTTTAAGCGGTTTTTCTTATAACATAGAATTACTATTGTTATTCAGAATTATAACCGGACTTGGTGTCGGTGGTGAATGGGGAACGGGACAGACTTATATCGGCGAAACTTTTCCCGCAAAAGTACGCGGTAGGTACGGAGCGTTTATGCAGACAGGTGCACCGATTGGAATAGCACTTGCAACATTAATCGGTGGATACATTGCTCCTGAAATTGGTTGGAGAATGTGTTTCTTCGTTTCCATTATTCCTGCCATTCTTGTAATTTTGATTAGAAAAAAATTACCCGAATCCGACATATGGGAAGAAAGAAAAAAACTTATTGATTCCGGACAATTATCAAAAGAGGAAATTAGTAAGGAAAACAAAAATAAACTTTTGGCTTTATTTGAACCTGAATACAGAAAATATTTTATTCTTGCTTTAGTGCTCGCAATATTTGATATGTCAGCATACTGGTTTACGTATTCCTGGATGCCCGGATACCTGCACCAACAAAGAGAATTCTCGATGGCTAAATCCGCAATTTTTATGCTCGTTACACAGGCAGGAGGATTTTTAGGATATTTTACATTTGGATTCGTAGCCGATAAACTCGGGCGTAGACCTGCGTATACAATTTATTCCGTTATAATGGCATTCGGATTAATTATGATTACTACTCTATGGAATGTAATTGCTATACACAATGAATTTATTTTAATATGTATGTTCCTTGTCGGCTTTGGCACAGGTATGTTCGGCGGATATGGTCCGTTGTTTTCCGAACTCTTTCCGACTAAAATCCGTGGAACCGCTATGGGTACAGCTTTTAACCTTGCAAGAGGAATACAATTTTTTACTCCGGTTATAATAGCTGTAGTGGCGACAAGTTACGGACTTGGTGGAGGAATTTCCATAGCTGCAATTTTTGCATTGCTTACGGGATTGTGGATATGGACATTTCCCGAAACGAGAGGAAAAAAAGTTACAGTCCTCAAATTTGAAAAATGATTATTTTGATATTTCATTTTTGATGTTTAAATTTGTATATGAATAATACAATAAAATTTTTACTCGATGATAAAATTGTAGATATTGATTTTTCGAAAGAAAAAGACCTTAAACCAACTACATCTGTTTTGAATTATCTTAGAAGTCTCAGCAACCACAATGGTGTAAAAGAAGGGTGTGCCGAAGGCGACTGCGGAGCGTGTACTGTTGTATTGGCAGAAAGAGGTCCGGATAAAAAATTAAAATATACGGCAATCGACTCCTGTCTTGTCTTTTTACCTATGATTCACGGTAAGCAATTAATCACTGTCGAAAATTTAGTCCAAAGAAAAAATGAAAAAGTAATTCTACACCCTGTTCAGGAAGCTATGGTAAACTCTTTTGGAAGTCAATGCGGATACTGTACACCCGGATTTATTATGTCACTCTTTGCACTCTATAAAAACCACAATAGCCCGTCACGCGAAACAATAGAAGATTCGCTAAGCGGAAATCTCTGCCGTTGCACCGGGTATCAATCTATCCTTGAATCAGCTTTTAATGCCTGTACTAATAATGGAGCAGACCATTTTTCAGAAAAAGAAGAAATGACTTCTAAGATTTTAAAGGAGATAAATAAAGATAAGACTGTAATTATGATTGATGCAAAAAATCAAGCTTATTTCCATCCCTTCACCCTCGATGATGCGTTGATGCTAAGGAAAAATTATAAAAATGCAATTGTTATAAACGGTGCAACCGATATTGCTTTAAGGCAAACAAAAAAAAATGAACTCCTCACTGAAATTATTGACCTATCGGGTGTCGATGAATTGAAAATATACGACGAAGAAGAAAATGGATTTTATTTTAGTGCTGGTATGTGTTTGGAAAATGTGAAGGTGCTCTGCGAAAAAAAATACACTGCATTATATAATATTTTAAAAGTATTCGGTTCGCTGCAAATCAGGAATTTTGCTACAATAGGCGGAAACATAGGTTCAGCCTCACCCATCGGAGATACGTTGCCTGTTTTGATTGCATATAAAGCAAAAGTAATTTTACAAAGTAATATTAAGAAAAGAGAACTTGATATTGAAGATTTTATAAAAGGTTACAGGAAAACGGATTTAAAAGCAGATGAATTAATAACATCGATATTTATTCCAAAGCCGGGGAAAGATGTAATTATAAAATCGTTTAAAATATCGAAA
>JBAZEQ010000111.1:0-8084 GCA_041653855.1 Ignavibacteria bacterium
TAAAATAAATCAAATACTAAATAATTTAAGTTGATATTTTTAAGTGTAATAATACCTGTTTATAATAATTCAAACGTTTTGAAAAATAATTTACCTTACCTTTGTAATTATCTTTCAAAAAAAGATTTTGAATATGAAATAATAATTGTAGATGATGGTAGTAAAAATAGCAGAGATGTGGAAGAAATTTCAAAAGATTATAATGGCATATATATAATGAGTCAAAAAAATATCGGAAAAGGAAATGCAGTAAAAAAAGGTATGCTGAGTGCAAATGGAAACTACAGAATCTATACTGACGCAGATATTCCGTATGAAAACGAAGATATAGACAAAATTATACACTCGCTCGATAAAGAAAAATACGATATAATAATCGGAGACAGAACGTTGAATAAATCTTCATATTATAAAAACGTAACCTTTTTACGTTCTTTTGGGAGTAAATTATTTTCTTTAATCGTCGGTGGCGTTACTTCCGGTAAATTCGAAGACACCCAATGCGGATTAAAAGGATTTACATCGGAAGTTGCAGTTAATTTATTCGAAAAATCACGAATAAACGGTTTTGCAATAGACGTTGAATTACTTTATCTTGCTTTAAAAATGAATTATAAAATTGGAAAAATTCCGGTTCAATTAAGAAAACAGGGATTGAGTACTGTAAAAATTATTAAACACGGTTTTTTTATGCTGGTTGATTTAATTAAAATAAAAATTTATCAAATTAAAAATAAATATGAATAAGAAAAAATTTTATATTTATTCTTTAGTCCTATTCACCGTGTTTATTGTAATTACTTCTTCTTTAGGCTTATTTAAAATCGGGATTCTTTCCGATACATTCGGAGATTCTTATACTGCGGTCAATTCGACTGCTCTGGATAAAATTACTAATAATCTTGAATATATAGATACGTACAGGTACAGACCTGTTTTGTTTTTAACATTAAAAGGAATTGCGGGAATAAATAAATTAACCGGGATTTCTTATGACAATTTTATTATTTACAAACTTATAAATATTTTCCTGTATCTCCTTTTCGCTTTTATCTCGGGATTTATAGTTCTTAAAATGACAGGAAAAGCCGGTTTATCTGCTCTTACAGAGGCTTTGATTTTAATTTATCCAAATAACTTGCATAACCTTTGCTGGTCTGCCGCATATTTTGAAATTCTGTGCGGAATATTTTATCTTTTGGCGTTTTTATTCTTAATTAGATTTATCGGTAACAGGGTATCACGTTTTTTAATCTTTTCCAATATTTTATTTATAATAGCTCTTTTGACGAAAGAAATCGCAATCGTTTTTCCTTTCGTATGTATGGTGATATTATATCTGGTATATGGAAAAACAATTTTTAATAAATTTAAATCGATTTATATATCTCAATTTGCTATTTTGTTTTCATATTTTATTTCTAAAACATTTTTAAGCAGGGGTATACCGGTTATATCCGGAAAATATTTTGAAGGTAACTTTGTGGTTAATTCTATACAGATAATCTGTAAAGGAATAATTGCATCGATAATACCTCTTGACTTTTCGGTTTTAAGAATAGGTATTAAAGAATTTAATATATTGCAAATACTTTATTTACTCGTTGTAATACTCTTCTTTTCGGTATTATTATATGAGCTAATTAAACAAAAAAAAAAAAATCTTATTCTTTTAATTGGTTTGAATTTTCTAATTTTAATTTCTCCGTATATCTATGCAGGCTATATAAGACCACAACTTGTATTAATACCTTTTACGATAACACTTATAACATTAGTATGTTTTATCGATATAAAATCATTTTTTATCAAACGTATCGTTATAGTTTTTTTCGTTTTCTGGATTTTTTGGGGGTACGGTGTAATTGACGGCTGGAAAACCGCATACGCAGAGGGTAATGAGCGAATGGAAAATTTATTGAAAACCGATTTATCAAAAGATAAAAAAAATATTGTAATCGGTAATCCCGCAAGAATCCGGCAGTGTTTTATGTATGATAATGTTATGTTTCCTTATAATTATTTTAAGTACCATAATTATATTATTAAAGATACATTATCCGATTTAATAAGAACGGTTGCATTGGACGATGCCTCTTTAAACTCGGACTTGCTCGTAAATAAAACGAACAAAAATGAATACGAAATATCTTGTACTGGAAAAACTCAATTTTTCTGTTTAGATGGCGATGAATCGCAAATAAATAAATATAACGGAATAATAAATGAATTTATTTCTGTTGAGTTTCTTGAATATAATAACATCGGAAAACCTGTTAAAATAAAAACGAAAATTTTATCGGATAATACGGAATGTTTTATTTTTCAGGGAAAAAATTTAATTAAGTTGAATTGAATATTTTACATCTACATACAAGTCTTAATATAACCTGCGGTATCTCGAAAACTATTTATCTGGTTGCAAAAAATCCTGAAGGAATGCACAAGCATTTTGTACTTGCATTAAATGGAGATGCGGAAAAAAAATTCAAGGACTCGAATATCGATGTTACTTTTTTATACCGTAATAGATATTCTATCATAGATATTATAAAAATATTTAAATTTCTTAAACTGTATATTGAAAAAAATAAAATAGAGATTATTCATTCGCATCACAGATTTTTCGATTTTATTTCATATACACTTTCTTTTTTTTGCAAAATAAAAAGAATTACTTCGGTTCAAAGTTTTGTATACGGGAAAAAATTATTTAGTTACAAATCTCCAATATTACTCGCAGCGGGCGAATCGGTAAAGCAGCATCTGAAAAATTATTTTAATATTAAAGAAGAAAAAATAATTGTTTTTAATAATTTCGTCGATATAAACGAAATAACCCATAATGCAGATAAAAAAACAGTAAAAATCGAATTAAATATCCCTGAAAATGCATACCTGGTAGGGTATGTAGGAAGATTCTCCGTTAAAGAAAAAGGAATCGATATCTTACTGAATGCATTCAAAATATTCAATGAAAAACATCCCTGTTCGTACCTGTTAATGGTAGGTGATGGAGAGGATATAAATAAAATAAGTATTCCAAAGGATGTTAAGATAATTTCTTCTAAAGAAAATATTTTTAATTACTATAATATTTTTGACTGCCTTGTTTTACCCTCACGGGTCGACCCCTTTCCCTTAACAGTTCTTGAAGCAGGAATGATGAAAACTCCTTTTATAGGAGCCGATGTGAACGGGATTTCGGAGATTATATGTGGTAATATCGATGGTCTGCTATTTGAAAAAGAAAACGTTAATATGCTAATAGAAAAAATGGAATTATTTTTTAAGGAAAAAGAATTTGCGAATAAATGTGCGGAAAACCTGTATCGGAAAATATTAAGTAATTATAACTACGAAAAAGCGACACGTTTATTAAATAATATTTACGAAAAGCTATAACCGGGTATATGCGAAAATACATTATTATATTATTTCTTGTTACTGTGTTAATAGCCTCTTTTATGCCGTTTCAATTTCTATTGAACTTTGCACACGACGATTCATTCTTTTACATAAAAACTGCAAGTAATTTTTCAAAAGGTTTAGGTTCGACTTTTGACGGTATAAATCCGACAAATGGTTATCACCCGTTATACTTTATTTCATTAGTAATTCTTTTTTTCGTTCCTAATCTGCTCTTTAAAGCTTCGCCTGAATTTCTTTACAGGATAGTCGTTTTATTTCACCTCATTATGATAATAGGAATTCAGTTTTTTGTTTATAAAGCATTTAGAAATATTTATAAATACAATTTTAAAAAAATATCATTACTGTTGCTGTTTATACTTCTTTCATCTTTCGTTTTTATTCGTGATTTTGGACTCGAAAGCCATTTAGCCTGTTTGATAATATCAATATTTTTGTATATAAAATCGAAAGAATTAGTAGCAGGTGGTAATAGTATTTTATTAAAATCACTTTTAATTACGGGATTGTTTTTAACTCGTACGGATTACATTTTTTCTTTTATTCCCGTATTACTTATCTTAGATTTTTATCTGAGCACTCGAAGAAAAAAATATATACTTATCTCTTTAACTGTTCTTTTTATTACTGTGATTTTATATTATACGTTGAATTATTTATTCTTCGGAAATATTAATACCGTTTCGGGAAAATTATTGAACGGATTTCCATCGATAAATCTGAAAAGTAATATAGATACATTATTAATTGACCCCGCTAAATTATATAATCAGTTTGTAAGAATAATTTTGACTATAGTTGTATTTGTCGTCTTTTGCTTCCATTATTTAAAATCAAAAACAAAAAATGACACTGTATCGAAATTTAATTTAATTATACTCGGACTTGGTGCGGGGAGTGTCGTTTTTACTGTAATTCATTTAACATACAATATTTATAGTATCAGGGAGTGGTATATGACACCGCCTGTATTTATTGCGATAATTATGATTTCGATATTCTTTTTTAATAGAAAAATTATTCTTAAAATTTCATTGATTTTATCCGTTATACTATTAATTTATGTGTTTTATGGCTCAAGGCTGAAGAATCTTAAATACGTTTCGGGTTATGAGTATGCAAAGTCTTTAAATACTATCGTAAAGGAAAATGAAAGTATTTACCAGATTGATTATTGCGGCGTGATAGGCTTTTTCTCCGGTAGGAGTGTGGTAGATGGTGATGGTTTGATAAATAGTTTTGAATATTTGGATTATTTGAAAAAGAATAAAATTGATGAGTATATTTCAAAATACAATATTAAATATTATTCAACATACTCAACGAAGAATTTACTGCATGATTCAATTTATATCGATGATAGTTTTTCCGATAAAATTAACGGAAAGATATTTGGATTTCCGAAGCCATCACTTGTAATTGAGCAATCGTTCAAATGGAATCACATTGCATTTGACTTAGAGGGTAAATGGTATTTATTTAAATTTTATTAAAAAGTAAACAGAACATTTGAAAAATCAGGTTAACATATTCGGAGTCAAATTCTTTAATACTTCATATGAAGAAATCATCTCTCTTATTAAAAATAAAATCGAGAATAAAGAAAAGTTATCTTTTCATAATGTAAATGTAAATATTCTTTTAACTTATTCCCGGGACGATGTTTTCAAAAAAAGTTTGAATTCTTTTACTATACTTTTAAGCGATGGTATCGGAGTCTATTGGGCATCTAAAATATTATTCGGAATAAACGGTCTGAAAACCCGAATTACAGGTACTGATTTATATTATCAAATTCTCGGTCTTGCCAACGAGAATAAATTAAAATGTTTTTTCTTTGGGGGAAGCAATGAATCTGTAAAATATTTACCCGGTACTCTGAAAGAAAAATTCCCGGATATCCACATTTCTGGAATGTTGCCAAGAGAGATAAACATCAAAGAAGAAACCATAGAAAAAATAAAGAATTCGAATGCAGATATTTTGTTTGTCGGTCTTGGGACACCCTATCAGGAAGAATGGATTTTGAAATTTAGTGAATTAATTGATATTCCAATTCAAATTGCTGTTGGAAGCGGTATTGAATTTATTTCCGGTGCAAAGAAAAGAGCCCCTGCTTTTTTCCGAAAACTTGGTCTGGAATGGTTATACAGGGTTTATCTGGAGCCGGGAAGATTGTGGAAACGGTATGTTTTTGGTATTCCTATTTTTATGTTTAAAATAATCGTATTAAAAGTTAAATTACTTGTTAATAAACAAAATAATTCGTTATGAAACGTTTAATATTTATTACTTTAATATTTGGTTTTAATTTTTGTGTTGCACAAAATTATAATTGGATTACCCCTGGTAAAGATTACCTTAAGTTATACGTTTCTGATGATGGAGTTTACAGAATTAATAAAATTGATTTTGTTAACTCGGGAGTAAATACGGTAAGTATCGACCCGAGAACAGTAAAAGTTTTTTATATGGGTAGTCAAATTCCTGTATTCTTCTATGGTGAAGATGATGGCGTGTTTAATGATTCGGATTATTTTGATTTTTATGGACAAAGAAATTATGGGGGTATAACAAATACTTATAAAGAATCGGGATATACAACTGTACCGGATTATACTACGGATGAATATTTTAATTTGTATTCCGATACAAGTGCTTATTGGATTGGATGGGACGGTGCAAATGGTCTTAGGTTTTCAAATTATACGTATTCCACAAACATAGATTTTCCTCAAAATTATTTTTTAAACAAAATACATTTTGAAAAAGATTTGATTTATTCATTGGGAGAAACCGTAAACCCGGAAACGGATTTCAGGTATTTTAATACGGAAAAAGTTTCCGGTGAAGGGTGGTTCTGGAAAGAAATGCAATTATTAAATACTATAACGGATACATTTAGTACACCTTATTTGTCTTTGACCCCGCAGACTTGTTCTTTGAAAATTTTTGCGTACCCCAATAATAATAATCCGGGGCATCGGCTTATTATTAAAATTAATTCTACAACATTAGATACTCTTAAAAGAGCGTATTATAATAAATTTGATACCACAATATTTTTTCCAAGCTCGTTGTTATCAAATGTCTCTGTAAATCAAATTACCATTAAATATACTACTCAAAATTTAAGCGGTGGATATTTGTATTTTGATTGTTTTTCTGTGTTTTATCCCCGAAGTTTTATATTTGTAGATAACAGGTCAAGCTTTAAAACAGGATTGTCCGATACTGCCTCGAAAAAGTTTAGCATAAAGGGATTTCAAAATAACGAGACTAATATTTATGATATTAAAAACGGATATAAAATTTTAAATAACACAACTTCTTCCGATACTTTGTTTTTTACAGGTAAAGGTAATGGAAATTTTGAAGTTGTAAATAAATATATTACAAAAAAACCTTTTAGAATAAAAAAGCGGCAGGTTCCAAATCTTTTATCAACCACAAATGGAGCGGATTATCTTGTCGTTTATAATAATTTATTCGAATCACAAGCAGAACAATTAAGAGCATATCGTGGCTCGCACGATAATTTCAGAAGCGTAAAAGCTGAAGTTGAAGATATTTATGATATATTTAATTTTGGAATGGAAAATCCTGTTGCTATAAGAAATTTTGTAAAGTATGCTTATACAAACTGGCAATCACCGGGATTAAAGTTTATTTGTCTCTTTGGTAGAGGTTCATTAGACCCAAAAAAGAATTTTAGTAGTTCTGTTTATTATCAAAATTTTGTTCCTGTGTACGGAAATCCACCGTCAGACGGCTATTTTGCGAATATGAATTTTGGTTCTTTTGTTTACTATCCGCAAATTTCCGTCGGTCGTTTGCCTGTTTATACAACTCAGGAAGCTCAGGATGTCGTTAATAAAATTATTAATTACGAAAACAACCCTCTCGATGTGTGGGTAAAAAAATTTAATTTTATAACCGGTGGTTTTAATGGTATTCAGCAAACTCAATTTATTACTTCTGCTAATGGTTTAATCAATTCTTATATTTCATTACCACCGGTTACGGGTTATCCGGTTAGAATTTACCGTACCGATACTTCGGGTCAGGTTTCATATAGTTATGAAGATTCCATTAAAAATGTTATAAATCGCGGAAACCTCATTGTTAATTATATTGGGCATGCGGCTACAACTACATGGGATAATGGAATAAGAGACCCCAATGTTTTAAGTAACGGAACAAAAACACCTTTAGTTTTAAGTATGACTTGCTTTACGGGAAAAAATGCACACACTGACGCAGACAGGGGATTCGGTGAAAAATTTGTATATATTCCGAATAAAGGTGCAATCGGATTTATAGGAACTACAGGCTGGAGCTTCTTCCCGGGAGGTGGTAATACACTTGACGATTTGATTTTCAAAAGTTTCAGTAGAGATAGTCTAAGAAGAATCGGGGATATTCTAAAATCTGCCGAAACGTATTTAAAGAATTCGGACACAACAAGTTTTGCAAATAAAAACACAATAAATAGCTATAACCTTCTGGGAGACCCGGCATCGAAACTGCTGATACCTTCATATCCCGAGTTTGATATTCAAATGAGCGACTTTCAAATGAAACCGGTATTTCCTTCTCTGCAGGAACAAATTACTTTAAGCCTGTACCCAAAAAATCTTGGTACAAGAGCC
>JBAZEQ010000112.1:0-8077 GCA_041653855.1 Ignavibacteria bacterium
AGGCAAGTTGCAAAAACAAAACAGGCAAATGCTATCCGGTTACGATACTAATATAGAATGGGCAGTAACACAAGAAGGAAACTTCGTTTATAAAGTAATGGCAGAGGAATTCACTGAAGAAGATTACATCAAAATCCAGGACAGGCAGAAAGACGAACCGGGTTACATACCGATTTGTGGAGTGTTTGGAATGGATGAATATGTTGCGTATTTGCAAAAGATATATCCGAATGATGATATTATCGAAGCATCGAGGAAATTCGGAATGTTTAACGATGTCAATATAAACTATCAATTAGAGGGACCAAACGGAGAGAAGCTGAGCTATGAAGAAATCAAAAAAGGAAAGACAGTTGTATATGTGAACTTCCTTACAAAGCCGGGTAAAGAAAAGTTTGATTTAAACATAAAAGTAACAGTCAACTTCGATAGTGAAGCTGATAAAATGGAAAATCTCATACAAGCAAATCAAGACTTTACAACAGGCAATTTAACTTATGATATGCTATTGAAGATGAGAGGCGGATGGTGGGAAGCACACTCGGAAGAAATCATTGAGAAAAGAGACAATCAGAATCAGATATTAAAAATCGGAAAGCAAGTTGCTGAACTCGGGAGCGATTTTCTCCCGGTACTCGAAAAGATGATACAGCAATACGTAACAGATAAACAAAAACAGCAAAAGGTACAGCAGGGAGTAGATAGCTTCCAAACTCGTGAAGAAGTAAAACAACTAACCGGACAAAACGAAAAAGAAAAAGCAGCATAGTGATTGATGAATCTACAAATATTAATGAAAACAACTTAGTAATAAGCAAATTTGGAGTGCTTACAGTGGAGCAGTTGGTAGAATTCAGAGCAAGAATAGTTGGAGTTGATGATAACAACAATTTCACAATAAGCACAATTTACGCATTAAAAGAGCAAACAGTAAAACAATGAAATGGTTTAAATACATATATTATCGAATAACTGAAGATGTGATACCTTCTCAGGATATAAAACTTGTAGCAGGGCAGTGGCATTTAACACATTTTGCAATGAGTTTTCTTCCTGCCTGGATATTAAACGAATTCGGAGTACCAATGCTGATACCGTGTATATTAATAAGTTTATTCTTTTTAGTAGTGGAGTTGAAACAATTACAGGGAAATTGGACAAAGTGGGAAATCTTCGACAGCTTAACAGACCTGAATCAGTATATGGGATGTTGGTGTGTTGCATTCGGAATAGTACCGCTTATAATAATAATATCAATTTATCTTTTAACAATAAAATATACAAAACCATAGGAAGGGAATAACATTATGAGTACTTGGGAAGAAGAAATGAAAAAGGAATGGACCCTTCCCAAAATAATATTATTATTTTTGTTAGTTCCATTTTTTATTGGAAGTATAATATTGTTTTCTAAAATTTTTCATTAACACAGTAAACCATAGGAAGGAATATAAAATGGCACTCATACAAGATTTTACATTCGCAAGTATAATAGCTGCTATCAATACCGAAATCCATAAGACAGATATAAGTCGTGGAATGATAACAGTAAACCTGCAATTTGAACAGGTTGACCCGGTAATAGAAGGGGCAGACAGAATCGTAGGAGCGTATAATATGTCCGTGAAACCTTATGATGCACCGCTTGGAGATGCAAAGAAAGACGGAATAATTCACGCAGCTTATGATGAAGAAGTTGCTCCTGATTAAAGAGTTTTTATAAACCAAAACACATAATACAATTATGAAAAAGATAACACAGTTTATCGGATTGTTAGTCGAAATGATAATTATATCATTTCAAATTAAAGTCTTTGCAGAGGACAAAGAAGTTATATCTAATTCAAGAGAAGCAAGGACACAGAAATATCAAAAGCAAGTAGTTGATAATGTAATTGATTCTGAGATAAAACCACCTGCAAAAGATGAAAAGAAAGACGACAAAAAAGATGATGAGAAGAAAGACGAAGAAATTATAAACGATGATGAAGTTCAGAAAGTAACATTTGATGAGAAAGAATTTTCTCTTGAAGATGCTGCAACTTTCATTGATAATATGAAAGAAGATGAGACGGTTAAATACGAAGGCAAAGAATACAAAAGAAGTGAAATTGCAAAGCTATTGCAATACGAACCTGCTGAAATAAAGAAAGACGATAAAAAAGAGGATGATGTAAAGATTGAATTAACCGGGAAAATAAAACTCGGTACAGAAGAAATCGAAGCTGAGGAAATGAAAAACTTACTATCTCAACTCGAAGAAGATTTTCCTTCTTACGATAGTTTACCGAAAGCAGATAAAGAAAAGTTTTTTAATGAAAACAGAAATGAGTTACAGGGATTATCGAATAAACAAATTGCAGAAAGGTACAACGAAAAGTATTCAGTAGATAGTTTATCGGAAACAGCACTCGAAAAAAACCTGATAAGGTTACGAAAGATTACTCTTAAAGAATCGAATGTAAAAGAAGGTGAAAAGTTTTTACAGGAAAGACAAAAGAATAATGCTGAAGCGAAGAAAGAATTTGAAAAAAACAAAACAGAGTTTGAAGATAAAATCAAAGAGGAAAAAGCAGGGATTAAAGAAACCGAAGATGCAAAGAAAGAACTGCAAAAACTTAAAACTTCTTATGAAACTATCTTAGCAAAAGACCCTTACGCAAAAGATAGTGATGGTGAATATATACTCGAGGAAAAAGAAAGAAACGAGTTATCGGCACAGCAGAAGTTTATTGAAATGCAGGGCGGAATAGAACGAGTTGATAAAGCTATTATAAATGCTGATAAAGAAATGAAGGAAATAAACGACACGATTAGAAAGTACGAAAGCAATATACAGTATTTTGAATATGAGATATTAGTAAAAGAACTTCAAACTTTTGGTGAACTCAGTACAAAAAGACACATCGGAGATATTTGGGATGATTTAAAAGCAGAGAAAGAAGTACCGGAAGATGAATCAATGAAGATGGCAATTATCCAGGACATAATAACGAGATACAAACAGTCAAAATCTCCGCTTACAATAGCACGATATTATAAAGTTTATAAAAATACGTTTCCGGGAATTGACAAACTCTCACAGCATAGTAAGTCAGAAAAGGAAACAAAAATTGAGAAGGTTGATTTAAAAGACCTTAAATTAAAATCTTTAATTCAGAGATTTAAAGAACAAAGCAAGAAACCTATTAAGTTACCTTCAAAGCAGTTCACAGTATCTGACGATAAAAAGGTTACAAAACGAGATAGGAAAGCGTATGCTAAACAGGTTGGGACAGTGGAGCATACAAAACGTTACGAAGGTTAAAGTGATACGACTTTATATACAATATAAAGCGGAACTAATCCTTAAACGAAAAAACATTGATTAATTAAAATTACAACATAAGGAGAAAATAATATGTTTCGCAAATTAGTAATATTCATTTGGTTGGTGCTGACATTCATAGCAACATTCTTCATTCCGAAGTTATTTGCATATTCAGGATTGGATGATGGGTCAGACCAAATTTACACTGTTGACGGATGGCTTGGTTCAGGAGACTTCAGACAACAGGTTATGATTGACGTTGAAGATGAGATATTTACCGATGTACCTATTGATGATGAATCATTATTCTATATCTTGGATAATCTACCAATTGTACCATTAAAGAATACAATCGGCAGAACCTACGATATGATAATGCAGAAAGATATGGTAAAAAGCACTAACTCGGCAGGAGACCCTCAAACAGTAGCAACAACACCGTTAGTAGTTACTC
This sequence comes from Ignavibacteria bacterium, assembly GCA_041653855.1. Classification (GTDB taxonomy): domain Bacteria; phylum Bacteroidota; class Ignavibacteria; order Tepidaquicellales; family Tepidaquicellaceae; genus FEN-1279. Next base: position 3,765 of record JBAZEQ010000112.1, read on the forward strand.
TTGAAAGTGCTTATGCAAAAGACCAATTAACACAATACAACATTTTAGAAATGCAGTTTACACCGACAACAGGTTATACAAATGCGTGTTATGTGTATTCAAAGACAGCAGGGGGTTTAACAACTTCACAAATACAGGTATTACCTTGCGATCCGACAAAACTAATCGGTATAGAAGTAGGAGCAGGAAATGGAATTCCTGCGGACTGTCTATTAAGTGTTGTTGGTGATTACTTCTCTCAGGGTGATAACTCGGTGGACCCGGTAAGTGCAAATCCGTTCTGGTGGGAAAACTACTCGATGATTATAAAAACTCCATACGAACTGTCAAAGACAGCAGCTATCGAGAGATTATTTACTCGTGGAAGTAAGGAAAACGAACTTATGACAGGTGCAAAAAGGATTCATATGATTAAATTAGTGAAAGCATTAACAAGCGGATTAAATAAATACCGAAAAGACAAACCGAACTCAGATAACAAACAGCTTGGAATAACCGAAGGAATCAGACACTTTATAAGAGAGAATTCTGCCTATGCTGATACATATAGCACTTGGAGTCATTCTGTTTGGGACAATTGGCAGTACGACTATGGTCAACCACGAAAAGGGAAGAAAAGAAATATCTTGATTGAATGTAATAAAGCATTTCATAAATACTTTACTGATAGTTCAAAAAACTCACTGAACCACGTTACAATCGAAAAAGACGGTGGTTACAGACAGTGGGGAATCAAAGGAATAGACCGTATTTACACAGACTATTGCCCGGAAAACGGATACTCGCTTAGAATAAACAGTTTCTACAATGACGAATATCCTTCGATTGATACTCCGTATTGGTGTGCTTATGATATGGATTGTTTCAGATTAAGTTATTTAAGAAGTACACTGCTTGAAACAAACATACAGGCGAATGACGCTGATAAAAAGAAATGTCAGTTTATAACCGAATTTATGGGAAGATATAATCAACCCGATAATTCCGGTGAAGTAAGATACGTTGCTGCATAGCAACAGCAGATTTTAAACCCTGCACTTATACAATAGGTGCAGGGAATTTATAAATCAAAACAAATAAAACAATGTTACATACATTTGAAGTAAGAACCGGAAATAAAAAAGGTACAATGTATCTTTCAGACGGTATCACAAGATTAAAGATACAAACCGTAAACGAAGGTGGAAACATCTTTGGAATAATAATTCCTAAAGATTTAAAACAGCAGGAATTAATAATGAACGATTCTAATTTTTTAACACGCAAACTTGTTATTAGAGGAGAAAAAGCAAAACCATCGAAAGCTGATGTGATTGTTGAAAAAACTCTTGAAAGCGAAGAAACAGCAAAGCATCCGTTTATGATGTTATTCAACACAGACCAACACAAAGAAGTTACTAATACACTAACTTCTGATGATTGGAATATTGTTCGTGATAATATTCTCGAAATAATGAAAGATAGAAGAAGCACACCGAAAGACATCGAATCATTTCCGGCAGATAAAGACAGTGATGCTATCGTAACGGACCCGGGAGAAAAGGAAAGAGAAAAGCTGATTGTAGAATTGAACGAAGAAGTTAAATTACCGGACAGTATGAATGCACACGAGCAGGGAGTAGAAGATGATTTAAGCGAAGCAATGAACGAACCTGAGAAGGGAAAAAAAGTTGTAGTACCGAAAGGTAAGACAGTCAAGAAAAAGAAATAATTTTTTATTAATTTAAATAATTACAAAAATGGCACTAACATTAATCGAAAAATTACAAAGATTAATCTTTGGAGACCCGGACAACAGAAATTACGGAGCAGCAAACGGAGATTACAAAGTTATCTCAGATTTAACCGTAATGCAAAAAATGAGAGAACTTGCAGGAATAGGTGAAGGTGATGCAACTCACTTATATCCGAAATGGAACAACACTCTCAAAACGTATGTTCCTGTAACAGATGCAGATTTCGGTGATAAAGACGGAAGAATACCGGATGGGACAACCACAGGTGATATGATTGCCTGGAATTCCGTAACACAGGTTTACGATAAAAAAACCGTAGCGGAAGTAAAAACAGCGTTAGGAATTCCTGACGGAACGGTAGATAACGACTTTATGGTATGGGATGAAGATAATGGCGTATATATCAAAAAAACACCTGCGGAAGTTTTGGCAATACTCGGAGTACCTGAACCGGACAGTGCAAACCCATTCTTGATTTCCGAAGCAAGTGGAGAAGCGAGTGTTTACGTACAAAAAACATTAGCAGAATTATTCACACTGCTTGGATTAATCGGAGATGCAACACACTTATACCCACAATGGGATAACGTGGCAGGTAAGTTTGCAATGCTAACACAAGCTGAAATGGTTAGTGCATTAGGACTTGGCGGATAGCAATAAGTTTAAATAAAATATTTTTTATTAACCTTTAAATATTATTGCTATGGCGACAGAAAGTGATATAATCACTAATCTACATCGGTATATATTCCAAAAATTAAGGAATAAAAGACTGCAAAATCCGACAGTAGCGGAACTCAAATCGTTACTTGAACAGGTATTAGAAGAAAGTGCAGAATACCTTCAGTATCCTTCGGCAGATAGTACACTGTTTTTAAGGTGGAATCTTTTGACACAAAAGATTGACAATTTGACTGCTGCGGAAATGAAAGCTGCACTCTCTATCGAGGCAGATGACAGAATACCGAATGGCGATGCAACACACTTAATACTGTATTGGAATCAGGCAACGAGTAAGTTTGTATGCAAGACATTAGCGGAAATAAGAACTGCACTTGAAATATGCAAAATAAGTGCAGGTACAAGCGAAGGTCAAATCCCTGTATGGAGTGAAGGGATAGCAGAATACGTTGGGGAAGATATATCAAGTTCATTAATAGGGCAAAAAATAGTTACATTCTACAACGACCAAACATTAGGTCAAGATGCAATCGCATTAAAACCTTGTATGATAAGTTCACCGGACTTGCATCTTGTAGGAATACCTATGCCTATTTGTTCTTTTGAAAAGTTTGTTGTATATGATGGAGACAACGAAGATGATTATAGCTTTGATTTTACAGAGCAGGTAAAGGGGATTGCAGATTTGAATACAAAATTAATTGTTTCTGCTGATGTAAGCGAATCAGGAACAACAATATGGTTATATACTTATATTACAAGTGGTGAATTAACAAAAGTAGGGGAATTTTTAATACCTGGAGTAGAATTAAAATATTTCACAGCAACCTTATATTATTTGTAAAATGAAATTACTAAAACTATTATTTCTAATATCAGCAATATTGTTATTGTATGGATGTGAGAAAGAAAGCAATCCAACAATAAGTAATCCCGAAAACATCTTCTACTTTTATCTATTAGAAGGTAATCAGCATCAAGATATGAATGCTTTATATCCTTGCAAAATAATCAGTGAAAATGAAATCGGAATAAAAGTAAATCACGATTACAGATTACAGAAAGTAGTATTTAAGTATGGAGAGATTGAATACATAGTTGATTCGGGATTGAATGAATACCTGTACTCAAAGGACTTCGGAATATTCGTTGGATTGTATTGCGACCAGGAGAATTATGCTGTTGTAAAAGCATATCACGAAGGAATTGGAATGATGGAAAGAGCAAGATGGGATTTAGGACACATTATGATAAACAAACCTTTATCGGTTAAAGTATTTTTAACATACAACTAAATGACAGCACTTAGGAGTTTAAATATTGTAGCGGATATAAGAACCGCTTTAAAAGACAGAGAATACAAGTTAATTGATTCAGATGAGCAAATCTTCGCACCTTTAACAGATATTCAAAGTCTTTTAGCAACAAACTACATCATAACTCCTATCGAATACGAAGTAGATTTATTCAACGGACAGGATGAGTACGTAATTGACAAATTTATTCAAAAGATTACCGATATAAGAAGAAAGTATTCTACGGACCCGAAAATGAAAATCGAAATTGGCGGATACACCGGGGACAACGACAGAATACTTTATGTAAGTAATCCGATGGATATAATTGACGGACAGGTACTTATCCTGAACTGTTTTATGAGAGTTGCAATAAGCAGTGGAGATATAATAAACGAAGATACGGACCCGATACTCGATGAACAATACGACAAATTTTTAACAGAAATGTTTCTTGCTGATTACAAAAGCGAAAAAAACAACTTCCGTAAAAGAGACGAAGTATTAAAAGAACTATATGACTATGTATCGGAACAAATCTCAATATCATTCGGATTACTCAGTAATAAAAGAAGTGTTAAACTCGTTTACGAAATCCGAC
>JBAZEQ010000113.1:0-8028 GCA_041653855.1 Ignavibacteria bacterium
ATAGTAATATTATGCCCAAGGCAGGATGCAACTGCTCCGCAATCGGCAAGGTGTTTTGCCATTTCATTTCTACTTATTTCCAGAATATTTGTTTTGATTATAGTAATATTATTATTGTTACTCCAGGTATCGGGGATGTTAGCTGTTGGGCGGATAATTACTTTAACCTTTTCTCCTGCATTTAATAACTGCTCCACCAGAAGTTTCCCTGTCGCACCGCTTGCTCCGGCTACTAATATCGTCATAATTTTAAAGTTTTAATTTTTATTCCCATTCAGCGAAATCAGATGTCTATTTTTGTAATTCGTTTAGCAATTCACTTTCAAACTCCTTGTCATACCCGATTTTCAAATGTTTTTCAAATAATTGTTTGAGTTTACTTTTCTCTTCCCCGGTATATTTTTCTGAAAGATATAAAACAGTATTATAATACCCCGATACTATCATTCCCGATATACGCGGCATATCGTTTTTTATCAGTGTTTTAAAATTTACAAAATTTTTCTCCTGGAGCAGTTCTTCCATAACTCTGTAATCAAATACAAATTCTGTCTCTTTTGTCAAAACGGGCGTTAACCGTGAAACCAATCCGCAATTTTGAAAGTACATATTCAATTCGCCGTAAAGAGTTGGGGAACAAAAATTGGAAAAATAAATCGGACGCTGTGAAAAATTATCTTCAACAATTTGCAAAAGCACAGCTCTTTGCGGACTAAGGTATGTGCGTTTCTTTGCCTTTTCGCTTTCTATCTTCGAGTGCATTCGTTCCGAAAATAAATCGGGCGTAACCTGCCATTGCATCTTAAAATTTTCAGCCTGTTTGAATTTCTTTTTATCATCCTGCGAAACCTGAATCGAAACAGTTGTCGTGTCCCATTTGAATGGGTGTATATCCATAATTTGCCGGTCTTCAAGGTTTATGTCAACTTTTCTTATAGCATTATTCAATCCGTTTTTTAAAAACAGCACATACCACGGACGGTCTATATTACCGATTGGAATAAGCGTAATATCTGTACGTACATTTTCGTGAAGCTGAAGGTAAAGGCAAACGTCAAAATCCGCATTACCTCCAGTAAACAAAATTGCGTTTTCTTTGCAACTATTCAAAAAATTGCGACCGAATTCTTTCAGCCATTCGGGATATGCTCCTTTATCATTTGCTGATTTGTAAAAGTACTTTAGCTTTTCCGCATCGTAGTTTTGCATTGCGATAAAGGCGTTTCCGCTGCATTCCGCACCGTAAAAATATTTTGCATCTCCGTAATCGGGTTTTAGTTCAAGCGCCTTATCTAAGTATTTAAAGATTTTTTCGGAATAGGAAAAATCGTATCCGCTCAGCGGTCTGCTGTCATAAGCCCTGTAATGGTTGAACCAACCAAGGTAATAGTAAATTTCTGCATCGTCAGGTGTCTGTTTTGCCGCCTCTTCCAGCAGTGCAATTGCATCATTGTAATGCTCTTTCTTGAACTCCTCGAGTGCCTGCGTTTTCAGTGTTTTCTCCTGCCCGATTGCATTCATCACGGAAACCACAAAAAACAAAATTAAAATTATCCACTTCATTTTTTAAATTTTAGTATTAACTTTTCTCTTTAAGTTTTGGTTTGGATATCTTTATTACGTTAATAATATCAATCTTGTTGCGTTATATGCAATATGTGGAAGATAATTAAATTGGTATTTTTCATCTCGGGGAATCTCTCCGATGTTCTTTATCGGAGAGATTCCAGAGAGAGCAAAACTATTTTATTAACATTCCGCCACGGCGGACTTCAGATTAAATAACTTCTGTTATTTAATCAACAGTAATTTTCTTGTTTCCGTATAGCTTCCTGCTTCGAGTTTGTAAAAATACGTTCCGCTGGATAAATCCGAACCATCAAAATCAACTATGTATTCTCCGGCTTGCGTCTGTTCGTTTACTAAAGTTTTTAGTTCTCTTCCGAGTAAATCATAAATTTTCAGAGTTACATAGCTTTGTTTAGGCAATCCGTATTTAATTTTTGTAACCGGGTTGAACGGATTCGGATAATTTTGTGATAAATAAAATTTATCGGGAATTAATTTTTTATTATTATTTTCCCCGCTTATTACTTGCGTAACGAAACATATGTTTGGTCTGAGTGGCATTACAGTTCCTGTATTTAAATCCGTACAGCCGTCACCTGAAGGCAGGTTATCAAACTGGGTTATCGTTTTACCCGGAGCCGTAGATGAATTTACGTTAGAGTTTATTAAATAACTATTGTTATTATAACATATTTCTATGAGTAAATTACTTGTTCCATTCCAGAAAAAAAGTGTCGGTAAAGTAATGTATTGTAAACCTGTTCCCGCTACTGTATAAGTTCCGCTGTAGACTGTTGTCCATCCTGAATTAGTAAAAGTTGATAAAGAAGTAAGCATTGTATTCTGGAATTTTACTTTGAAGTTATTCATCGGGAATGAATTAGATGGAATACTTGTAACTTGAAAACCTATTTTATAGATATATCCGGGTGAAGCTCCATTAGAAACTAGTTCACTTGCGGTAAAAAGTATATCGGTCCTTGCATCCATATAGTTTGTTGTGAATGGATAGTTAGACTGAATTGTCTCTGCTCCAATACACCAATTTAGAGAGTCATTTGTTCTATAAATAGTTCCGAAGTTTCCCGTTATACTTCCCAGCATTGTACCCGGAACAAAATTAATACTATTTAGATTTTGAGCTGTAGGAGTTTGTATTGTCCAGTTGTTGCCATCATTTGTAGAATATAAGATTGTACCCGAATTTCCTACTGCATAAATGAAATTAAAAGTTGTAACATAAATACAATTTAGTTTTGCTGTTGTACCTGTGTTAAGCAATGTCCAGTTAGTTCCTCCGTTAGTTGTTTTAAATACCCTCCCGCTATCTCCGGCAACGTACCCGATAGTAGAAGTTAAAAATGAAACCGAGGATAAAGTATCTGTTGATATTCTTTTGCTAGACCAGTTCGTACCGGCATTTGAAGTAGAATATATATATCCATATGTATCCACAGACCATCCGCGGTTTTCATTCATAAAATATATTTTAGCATCCCAACCCGGAGTTGTAGCTACTGTCCACCACGCCTGACCGTTATCGGTGGATTTCTGAATATTGGAATAGTGGTCACCGCAGTAGCCGGCTGATGTAGAAGGCATCGATATTGATGTTATGGCATATGTTGAAGCAGAGCCGTTCACTTCCCAGGTGTTACCCCCATCAACTGTTTTATAAATATTTGCATTCTGGTTTCCGATAAAACCTGTTAATGCGTTTTGAAAGTAAATGCTTAAATTATGTGTGCTAACGGGAAAACTTTTTAACACCCATGTCTGACCACTGTTTGTTGTTTTTAATACTACACCGTTATTTCCAACTGCATAGCCGGTATTAGCGTTAATAAGGAAAATACCATTTAAATTTTCAAAAGTTCCGCTTGACTGTTGGGTCCATGAGATTTGTGAATAAGATGCGGAATAAGTAAATAAAACAAGTATTAAAAGGTAAAAGAAATTTTTCATAATAATATTATTAAAATTTTTTAGAAAATTAAATAATAAAGTCTAAATGTATTTATAGAAGTCTATAAATAATTACTGCTTCCTTTTTCCACCAGGCTTACTAAAACAATTGTAATAATAAAATATGGGATTTTCAAATCAATAATTCAGGAACGTTTTATACAATTGTAATGAAATTTTAATTTGCATAAATTTTGCATTATGAATAAAATTATAAAAAACGGTAAGCGGGTTGTAATTAAAGAGAAGAAGGCTGTTATTGAACTTGAAAAAAGATTCAACGAGGAAAGCTTTCAAATCAATTTCATTAAAGCGGTTGAAGTGATTTATAAATGTAAGGGAAAGGTTGTTGTTTCCGGAATAGGTAAATCAGGAATTGTTGCACAGAAAATCGTGGCGACATTTAATTCAACCGGTACGAATGCATTATTTCTTCATTCTGCCGATAGTATACACGGAGATTTAGGTGTTGTTCGGGAAAGCGATATAGTAATTCTGATATCTAAAAGTGGGGGAACTTTGGAAGTGATGAGATTAATACCTGTATTAAAAAATATTGGAGTAAAAATTGTTTTAATAACAGGAAATGTTAAATCCCGGCTTGCAGAATCATCGGATATTATTCTTAATTCATCGGTTAAAGAAGAAGCGTGCCCTCTGAATCTTGCTCCTACATCTTCAAGTACATCTGCCGTAGTACTGGGAGATGCTCTGGCAATTGCTTTATTGGAAAAGCGGGGATTTACAAAAGAAGATTTTGCGGCGGTTCATCCCGGCGGAATTATTGGAAGAAATCTTTTGCTAAAAGTTCAGGATATAATGGTGAAGGGAAAAGATATTCCGGTTGTTGCTTCTACCACAGGCTTGAAGGATGTAATTTATATGATTTCTTCAAAACGTCTTGGTTGTACGGTTGTGAAAAATAAAGAAAAAATAATTGGAATTATTACCGACGGTGATATAAGAAGACTCCTTCAAAAGGATTTTGATATGAATAAAATTACGGCAAAAGATATTATGTGTAAAAATCCGAAAACTATATTAGAAAACATGCTTGCTAAAAATGCACTTGCGATTATGGAGAAGAATAAAATTACACAACTGATAATCTGTAATAAGGAAAATAAATTGATTGGTATAATTCATATTCATTCGTTAGTGGAACTCGGACTTTAATCACCGCTTACTATGATTTAGTGGTTAATAAATGGTTGTTTGAAATTTAATTTATGTAAATATTTATTAGTAACTTATAATTTGAAAGTTTTCCCGATAATATTTTTATTGTTTATTCTTTTTTCCGCTTGTGAGAATAAGGTGGCACCGCCAAGAACGGATTTGAAATCGGGAGAAATACCCGACCAGGAAAGCTGGAAATCATCCGTGACTTTTTCGGATTCAGGAAATGTTAAGGCAATTCTAAATGCAGGTCATATTTCTGTTTTTAATTCAAAAGCATATACGCTGATAGATAGTGGTGCTATTGTTGATTTCTACAAAAATGGTGATAAAGTATCAACTTTAACCGGAAAGAATGGAAAAGTGCTGGATGCTACGAAAGATATTGAAATATATGATAGTGTGGTAGTAATAAATAAAGAAGGAAGCATTTTGAAAACTTCAAAGTTGTACTGGAACAACAAGTTGCAAAAAGTCTCAACCGATGTATTTGTAAAAATTACAACTCCTAAAGAAGATATTGAAGGGATTGGATTTGAATCAGACCAGAATTTGAAGAACTATACGATTTACAAAGTAACAGGAGTTTTTTCAAAATAGAATCTCTAACTTTAGGTGATTTCGCTGATTCAAAAACTTGAAACGTGAATGATAAATTGTAAAATATTAAAATGAAAATTTAAATTGTTTAAAAGAGTATTTTATATATTAGTGCTTTATATCTTTATATTCTGTAATATCAATATGATATACGGGCAGGATAAAATTGAGTTAAAGTACAGCGATAAACTTACAGGGAGAACTGAAAATGGGCAGACCATCAGGGAAGCAATAGGCAATGTTCATTTTATACACGGGAATGTAACGGTTTATTGCAACAAAGCATATCAATACATAGATGCAAATAAAGTCGAACTTATAGGCGATGTAAAAATTTATCAGGACACATTATCTTTGTTTACATCAAAAGCAACATATTTTGGGAATGAAAGCAAAGCAATTTGTGAAAGCGGAGTTACTTTAAAAGACCCTAATGCGACCCTTAAAGCAAATCACGGAATATATTATTTTAATGATGCAAAAGCAGTATTCGATAATGATGTTATCATAGTTAATCCTACTTATAAAATTACATCTGACCATTTGATTTATTTCAGGAACAGTGAAGATTCTTATGCAAAAGGAAACGTAATAGTGGTTAAGGATTCAACAATAATCAGAGCAGAAATAATTGATTTTTATAAAAAGCAGGGGAAGACTTTTGCTAATAAAGATGTGAGCATAGAGCAGGATTCATCTATAATCTATTGCGATACATTAACGGATTTTTCGAACGAAAAAAAATCCATTGCTTCGGGAAATGTTAAGTTGGATAATATGAAAAACAATGTTGTAGTGTACGGAGATTATCTCGAAAATTATGAAAACACAAAATATACTTTTATAAAAGGCAACGCAAAACTTGTGCAGGTCGAAAAAGTAAAAGATACTATGTTCATCTACAGCAAGACAATGGAATCATTCAGACAAAACCCCGAATATTATATAGCGAAAGATAGTGTGGATGTGATTCGTGATAAATTCTATTCAAAGAGCGGTTACGCAGTATATTCAAAAACAAACACTAAAGATGTTGATAAAATGTCTTTTTATGTAAAACCGATTGTGTGGAATGACAATATACAAATGACAGGGGATACTATTTTTGCGGATTTAAAAGAAAAGAAATTGCAGACGATTTATGCAAAGAAAATAGACGAACTGACAGGCTCGGAATTTTCTTTTATGATTGTTGAAAACAAAGACAGCATTTTCCCCGACAGGTTTGACCAGATTACCGGAAAAAATATTACCATATATTTTTCCGACGATAAAGTGAAAACAGTTGAAGTGCAAAAAAATTCGAACAGTTTATACTTTATGTATGATAACAAAAAAGGAAATGGTGTAAATATTTCCGAAGGAATGAATATGCTTATTACGTTTGATGTTGACCAGAAGGTGGACAAAGTGAGAATAGAGAAAAAACCCAAAGGACAATATGTTCCTGAAGTTAAATTGAATACTGTAAATCTTACGCTTCCGGGTTTTAATCTCAGAAAAGATAAACCTAACAGGCGTTAGTTTTAGTATTTTTGTGAAGCTTAATCAATTTTTATAATAATTTTTTAAAAAAAGATATTAATGAACGATAAATCAAAAGAAGTAAATGCTTCAATTAACCTTATAAATGACAGACTCCATTTTAAAGGAATCATTGAAGGCAATACTACCCCGATTTCTATCGATTATATTCCACCACTCGGAGATAATTTAGGCTATACATCACTCGAATTATTGTTGTTAAGTTTGTCTTCCTGTATCGGAACTGCAGTCCTTACATTTTTACGTAAAATGAAAAAAAATATTAATGGGTTTGAAATCAATTCCAAAGGAATCAGGAAAGAAGAACATCCAACCGGTTTCAAGAAGATTTTTATCGAAATTAATATCAAATCCCCCGATGTAACTGAAGAAGATTTAAGCAAGGTTATACAGCTTGCGGAAGATACTTATTGCCCGGTCTGGTCAATGATTAAGGGAAATACTGAAGTAATAGTAAGCAAAAATATTATTTCGGAAAAATAAATTATTTTCCTCTTAATATTTTCTCGTAAAATGCTTCGTAAATCGGTACGATTTTATTCTCATCGAAATCTTTTGCTCTTTCCCTTGCGTTTTTACTGAAGATGGTGTATTTCTTTCCGTTCGATAGGAGCTCGATTGCATATTTTGCCATTCTGTCAACGTCCCCGATTTCGGCTATATATCCGGTTTCATTATGAATATTTAATTCGGGTAATCCTCCCACACTCGTAGATATTACGGGGACTTCACAGCTCATTGCCTCGAGTGCGGCAAGTCCGAAACTTTCAGTTTGAGATGGAATCAGGAATAAATCTGCAATTGATAATAGCTCTATCAATGAATCCTGTTTTCCCATAAATTTCACACTATCAAATATATTTAATTCCCTGCATAGTCTTTCGCAGTCGCTTCTTTCCGGACCGTCGCCAATTAAGATTAATCTTGCAGGAATTTTTGCTTTTACTTTAGCAAAAATTTGTATAACATCCTGCACTCTTTTCACGGGTCTGAAGTTTGAAGTATGTATCAATATTTTTTCTTTATTTGGTGCAAGTCTTTTTGAGCATGTACAGTTTTCCTTTTTATTTAACCTGTGATATTTCGTTGTATCGATAAAATTCGGAATTACTTCAATGTCCTTCTTTATTTTATAATTCGAAAGAGTTTTATCTTTTAAAAATTTCAGAT
>JBAZEQ010000114.1:0-4326 GCA_041653855.1 Ignavibacteria bacterium
AATTATTAATCTTATTAATTTTATGAACTTTTTAAACTTTATAAACTTAATGTTTTTATTCTTAACTTCTTAACTTCTGAATTCTGCTCTTCTACCAGATTTTTACTCTCTCGCTCTCAGGTCTGAATAATTTATCGCCTTCTTTCACACTGAATGCTTCGTAAAATTCCTTTAAGTTTGACATCGGTCCGTTGATTCTAAGAAACGGTGGTGAATGGACATCTGTCATAATTCTTCGTGCAAGCAGTTCATCCCTGTAATATACTGCCCACGAAAATGCGTAACCAAGATAGTATCTCTGCTCGACTGTAAATCCACCAATTATTTTTTTATCCTGCCATTCTTTAGTTTTTTTCAATGCTTCAAATCCCAATACAAGTCCCGCGAGGTCAGCAATATTTTCGCCAAGTGTTGCTTTACCGTTTATGTGCATATTTTCGAGCAATATAAAATTATCGAACTGCTCTACAAGTTTTTGTGCCTTTGCAACAAATTTTATCGAATCCTCTGCAGTCCACCAGCCTTTCAGGTTTCCATCTGCATCGTAATTTCTTCCTTCATCATCGAATCCGTGTGTAAGCTCGTGTCCAATCGTACTCGCACCCACGTAGCCATAAAGAAAAGCATCATCGAGTTCGCTCATCTTTTTACCGGGTACGGTCATAACCGCAACTGGTAATACGATTTCGTTATTTGCGGAACTGTAATATGCATTGCAGGTTTGCGGATTCATCTGCCATTCTGTTTTATCTACGGGTTTATCCATTTTGGCGATGTTCTTTCTGAACTCCCAGCTTTGTGCGTTGAAGATATTATTTAAATATGAATCACGGGAAATTTCGAGAGTCGAATAATCTTTCCATTTTTCAGGATAACCTATTTTTTTATCCACAGTACTTAGTTTTTGCAAAGCTTTCTGTTTTGTTTCTTCGCTCATCCAATCTAAATTCTTAACTCTTTCTGCAAATGCAGAGAATACGTTATCGACCATTTGTTTTGTTCTCGCTTTATCCTCAGGCGAGAAATAAATCCGGACATATTCCATTCCGAGAATTTCTCCGAGCAGGTTATTTGTATTATCCAGAACTCTTTTAAATCTTGGTCTTTGCTCTGTAGTACCCGATAATATTTTTCCGTGAAAATCAAAATTCTCTTCATTAAATTTACTGCTCAAAAGTCCTGCTGATTCATCGATTAAATTCCACTTTAAATAATCTTTTAGTACATCAATATCGTAATCATTTAATACTTTTTCCACTCCCTCATAAAATTCCGGTTGTCCTACAATCACCGTATCAGTTTTTTTGACTCCATATATATCGAATAAGTTTTTCCAGTCAATCGAAGGGGTGATTGCCGATAACTCTTTAAAAGTTTTTCTGTTATAGTTTGCATAGGAGTCACGCAGTTCTTCCAGCTTTCTCGATGATTTTGCAAGTTGAGTTTCTAATTTCATTATATCTTCCGAAGCATCTTTTGCATCTTTCTGGTTATACCCTATTAACACAAGGAGATTTTCTATGTGTTTAACATATTTTGTGCGAATGTTTTTTGTTCTTTCATCAGTATTAAAATAGTAATCTCTGTTTGGCAATCCTATTCCGCCCTGGTATAGAAAAACTTTATAAACACTGCTTTGCATATCATCCTGGTTTACAAAAAAAGTATAAAGCGGTCCGACACCCTGCGTATGCAACTCAGCTACAACTTTTAAAAAATCATTAACATTTTTAATTTTGTCAATTTTTTCGAACCACTTTTTCAGAGGCTCTGTACCTTGCTTTTCTATCCCAACCGAATCCATACCGCTGAAAAAGAAGTCCCCGATTTTTTGAGTGTTGCTTCCTTTAACTACAGTGTTATCATTCATATCATCGATGCAGATTTTTTTCAGGTAATCATAAACATCATCGTTAATCAGATTGAAAATTCCGTATAAAGATTCCGATGCGGGAATCGGATGATTTTTTATGAAATTTCCGTTTGCATACAGGAAAAAGTCATCACCCGGTTTAACCGAAGGGTCTATATTTTCTTCCATAAAATATTTTTCCTGCGAAAAGGAAATTGAAGAAAAAAACATTAAAATTGCAATTAAAAGTAATTTTTTCATTTTGATAATTTTATTAAATAATTAAGAAGTCAGAATTCAGTATACAGAATGTTTTTTTTATATTTTAATACACAAAAAAATTTCAAAGTTGTTTTTACCTTTTGACTTCCGATTTCTATATTCTGAATTCTATTTTTATTTAAATACGAAAAATTCAATCATTTGTTACCATTTTCTATTTTCCATTTTCAATTTTTCCATTTTCCGTTCTTATCTTACATCCCTTATTATTCTGACTACTTTGTAAATTTTAAAAATCTCACTTTTACGGTGAACAGTCGGTGCGAATTTTGTGTTAATCGAATACAGCATAATCCTATCGTCATCGAGAAATTTAATCAACTTTGCATTGCTTGAATATGTTTCGGGAATGGATTTAAAATTTACCACCACAGCTCTTCCGTCTTTTATTTTATGAGGGTCATCCGAACATAGCAGGTAATCACCGGGATTTATATACGGTCTCATAGATTCTCCGCGGGCAACTGCTATAAAAGGATTCGTGAAATGGTTAACCTCTGTTAATTCCATCATTTTTATTGCTTCACTGTTTATCTGGTTATAAACGGGTACACCACATTCCACCTCTGCGAGTACGGGAATCAGTTTTGTTTTTGCTCTCGGCTTTTCGGTTTTTTTGAGCATCTCGCCTTCGCCGTTTAGAAGCCAGTTTATATTGCATCCGAGGTTGCTTATTTTATTTAATATTTCGGGCAGGGGTAGCCTCTGACCCTTGATGTATTTTTGGAGAGTCTGGGGTTTCATACCGAGTTTCGATGCAAAGTCAACCTGCGTAGGCGAAACCACCTTGCAAAACTCCATCAACCTCTCACTAAAAGAATTTTTATCCATTTTTATCAGGATTATTTAATGAAAAACTTATAATTTGTCGATTTTTAATAGTAGCTTATTAGCTATAAATAATATAATACAAAAAGATTATAATTTCAATATATAATTTATCGTTCGATTAATATGTAAATTCCCTGTGTCGGGGAGTCTCTCGCTTTTTGGACTCCCGACACAATAAAATTACAAATTCAACGGTATTTTACATAATTGTAAAATACTGTTTTACATTTTAAAATTGATTGATTTAACTGTCTTTTTTGTTTAATTTATAAAAAATCAATTAAAAATAACCAATTTGAAATTAAGGATACTATTAGTTATATGTGTGTTTTTATTTGTTTATTCAAACCTTAGTGCTCAAGATAGCTGGTGGAAAGATAAAAAATATAAAGATGAAAAAACGAAGGCAAAATATTCTTTATGCAAAAGGACCTTCAAAGATATCGCAACCGGTTTTAATATTCAGAGCATAAACAGGATTAGTGCTTATTTCGGCTCGGAGGTTTATTTAAACGTGATAAGCAATGATAAAGGTTACTACAGTCCGAATCAAGCTGAACTTATACTTTCGGATTTTATGGATTATTTTTTAGTAGTCAGTTTTAAATACAAACATTCTTATTTGAAAAATTCTTTTGCCTTTGCGCTTGGTAAATATGTCTATGACAGGGGAAGCGGAAAAAGAGAATTAAATGCTTCCGTATCTTTGAAGTATAAAGATAATGTATGGATTATTGACCAAATAAGTCTCAACTAAAAGAAACCGGAAAATTGAAGATATTAAATTTATTCAACTCCCGTACTAAAATTCTTACATTTCTGTTAATCTTTATTATAAGCTGGATTGCAATTGTCAAGCTGGTATCGCTATTTATTGTTTCCAATGTAGATGATGACTGGAAAAATATAGAAAAGGAAAAAGAACAATGGCGACAGGAAAATGCTTTACAGATATATAATTCCCTGCAAAAAGAAATTTCTGATATGTCGAATTCGCTTTCTGCAAATTATGAAATCAGGAAGCAAACGGATAAAGGTGATATAAAAAAAATATATGACGAAATATACAGAAATAATATATCTTCTGATTTTCAAATTGAAGTTTATGATAAATGGATGAATTTACTTGCTTTCCGGGGTAACCAGCTCGAGCCTGAATTTTATTTGCTTCAGAAAGCCTTTGATGGTAAAAGTTTTTCCATTATTAAAGAAATCGGGTTCTCTGATTATTTAGTCGTATTCAAACCTGTAAAAAACTTCGATGATGATAATCAAATCTGCGGTGTCTTATTAACCGCTAAACTTCTTAACGTAAAATTCCAGTACAGTAATGAATTTTACGAGAAAACTGCATTTTCGGA
>JBAZEQ010000114.1:4336-8016 GCA_041653855.1 Ignavibacteria bacterium
TTCGGAATTTTTAGAGAAGACATATAAAAACTCTTATGAAATTATTGCCGCTAACCCCGTTAGCGGGTATATACATCTGGATTCAAACAGGGTAAAGGAAAATCAGGTAATCGATTTATTGAGCATAGACGGAAAAACGATAGGTAAAACTTTGATACCGCTTTTCGATAAGTCAAATCAAATCTCCGATATTAACCGGTTTACTGAAAAAATAATTTCATTCCTGATATTTATTTTTGCCATTCTAACATACTTCTTCTTTGTATTTGCTTTAAGGAATTTTAAAAATATTCTAATCAGGATATTTTTATTCGGATTATACATCATAGCATTAAGATATTTATTTGTACTTTTTGATTTCCCTTCAAAGTTATTCAAGAGTGATGTATTTTCTCCTTCTTATTTTGCTTCTACATTTGGTCTCGGAATTATGAAATCTCTTGGCGAGTTAATCGTAACTTCCGTTTTCGTATTAATTTTTACACTTTTTGTAGCAAGAGAATTATTCGAAAATATCAGGGCAAAAGAAAAAAGTAATTCGAATTTCTTAGTAATAATATTAATATCTTCATCTCTGGTAATTTTGTTTTTCTATATTTCGAATTTGTATGCGATATTTATTCAGACCGTAATATATGATTCTAATTTTAAATTTTTGGATAAATCGGATATTATACCGGGTGTAGGTTTACTTATTGTACAGTTAGTAATTTTAATCGTTACGCTTTCTTACCTTCTATTGAGTTCTTCATTAATATTAACAATTTTTGGAGAATTAAGAAAATTTAAATATTTTAAAATACTTCGGAAAAATTATGTTATATTCTTATTTGCTGTATTCCTGTCTATAAATCAAGTAATCGATTTTTTCTTCGACAATCTTGAAATAGTATATTATCAGCGAATTCTGATTATTATACTTCTGTTTATTTTTTGTTATTATGTCAATAGACCCATAATCTTAAATAAAAAGTTCGTTCTATTATCTATTAAGAATTTCTCAATCCTGCTGCTGGTATGTATTATAATATCACCCTTAATATTACTTGAAAAGACAAAATCGCAAGAAACAAAATTTACTGAACTTCTTGCAACGGAATTATCCGAACAGCAGGACGAAAAAATTATTTATATAATTTCAAATGAATTAACAAATTTAATTGCCGATAAAAATACAAGTGATAATTTACGCGATAGGAATAAAGTTCAGAAATTAGCTTTCTATTTGTGGAAAGAGAGCAAATTAAACTTTGAAAACTATAACTCTGCAATTATTATCGTGGATACCAATAAAAAGATTGTTAGTGATTTTAATATTAATTCGACAATATTAAGCAGTGATAGTGTAGTTAGTTTTGCAAGAAAAAAATATTTTGACAATAAATTAATAATCGATATTCCCGATTCGGATACGTCTGAATACATAGATTCTGAAACACTTAATGAAGAGGAAAGCGAAGAGGATGATGGCAATTCACCTTTGGTATTCGGCAATATTAATATTCTGGAAAATAAAGATAGAAAATATTTCGTTGGAATTATTCCTGTTGAAGATTATGATTTAAGAAATACTATCTATGCAAAAACGTTAGGTTATGTTTTGATGGTGATAAATTCAGAAGCTAAAAATTTATTGCCAAATACCTCGGCAAAAATATTTAGTAATTATGCAACCGATAATTTAACGGATAAGCTAATTGCTAAACCCGTAATTACTGAGTTTTTGAATGGGGAAATTGTAAACTCGACAGATGCAGAAGTCTCCCGTGTACTGGTTAAATCCCTCGAGCCGTTTAGAGAATTTGTAAAAACAGGAACCGGTACAAAATACTGGAGATATGAAAATATTAATAATGAACCGTATAAATCATTTTATATTCTTGCGACTAATACTTCTCCGGAAATAGATAACGCTCCAAATGAAAAAGTTTATGTGGTTAGCCTGAAGCGAGATGATATTTCTATGACAATGTTCTTTTATTTAAAGTTTATCTTATTCACGGTTACCTTATATTTTATTTTTTATTTATTTGTCGGGTTAGTTCTACTGTTTAAAGTTCATAGAATCGAATTTAATTTTAGTGAAAAACTTTTTGTATCGTTTTTGCTGGTATCGATAATTCCTATTATATTTCTTGGCATTTACACGCGGTCTTATATAACAAATAAAAATAATACTTCGATTCAAAACCAGATAATTTCGGATTTGAGCCTTGTTAATGAAAGTCTTAAGGATGATAAAATATTGGTTAGCAAGCATAAATCGTTCGACAGTCTAAAAACTATTGCAAAGGATATTCTTGATAAAAATTTCTCCCGTACTGAGAAGAATTTTAATTTTTTTGTACGAAATATGCTCGTTGCTTCCACTAACGAAGAATTGTTTAAATCCGATTTACTCGATACCAGGGTCGATAACGATGCCTTGTATAATATTATTTTCCTTAAAAAAGATTTTTTCATAAAGAGTGAAAATATCGGTGGGTTCGATTTTTTAGTCGGTTATAAGCCTTATAAGGATAAATCGAATAATATTGCAGGTATAATATCTTCGATTTCGGTTTATAAACAGAAAGAGATAAATGAAGAATTAACTGAAACATTAACTTTTATCTTTGGTTCATATTTTATTGTAATTATGATTTTGTTAATAGTAGTAAGCTTTATTACACAAAGAATTTCCAAGCCGATTCTCGAACTAAAAAATGCAACGGATAAATTATCTAAGGGCGAAAATAATGTCGAAATAAAAGTGAAAAGTAACGATGAACTCGGTAGTCTTGTCGAATCGTTTAATAGAATGACAAAAGAACTAGAAAAATCCAAAAACGAATTGAAAAAAGCAGAAAGAGAAGCGGCGTGGCGGGATATTGCAAGACGTGTAGCACACGAAATTAAAAATCCTCTTACACCGATGAAATTATCGATTCAGCATCTTTTTTCAATATATAAAAATAAGCCCGACGAAGAGTTTAAAGTGATTTTGGAAAAAACGAAGATTATGATTGTTAACGAAATAGATAAATTAAACCATATAGCAACTGAATTTTCTAATTTTGCCAAACTCCCAAGGAGAAATTTTGAATATTTAAATGTTAATTCGATACTGGATGATGTTATTTCGTTATATTCATTAGAGCCGTCGGTTGAATTTGTAAAGTCATTATCAGATAATTTATTTGAGATTTCCGGGGACAGGCAGGAGTTGAACAGGGCATTTCAGAATATTATTAAAAATGCTGTTCAATCGATTTCTACAAAAGGAAAGATTGAAGTGGAAACGTATTCGACTAATGAATTTGTATACGTTAAGGTAACTGATAACGGTTGCGGTATCGAACCTGATATTTTAAGTAAATTATATGAACCGAATTTCTCGACTAAATCACAGGGAATGGGACTCGGGCTTGCAATTACTAAAAAAACGCTCGATGATATGAAAGCTTCGATTTCATTCGAAAGTAAAATAAACATCGGTACGACCGTTACGATAAAGTTTCATGTTAAAAATAAACCGATAAATTGATGAAGAAAAATATCTTATATACTTTTCCGGTATACATTCTTTTTATTTTAATAATTTTCAGCTGTGCAAATCAACTTCCTCCAACAGGTGGTGATGATGATTTATCACCTCCAAAAGTTTTGATAATTTATCCTTTGCCTAATACTTTAAATTA
>JBAZEQ010000115.1:0-2348 GCA_041653855.1 Ignavibacteria bacterium
TTTTTAAACTTTCTCTTGCAACTGCACAGCCAAGAGGATTTCCTCCGAATGTCGAGCCGTGGTCTCCGGGATTAAAGACCCCAAGAATACTCTTTGAAGATAATACGGCGGAAACCGGATAACATCCGCCTGATAAGGCTTTTCCTATCGTTACCATATCCGGTTTGATTTCATCATATTCATAAGCAAAAAGTTTTCCGCTTCTTCCAAGTCCCGATTGAATTTCATCGGTTATTAAAAGTACATTATTTTTTTTGCAAATTTCAGAAACCTTCTTAAGATATCCATCCGGCGGAACTATCACACCACCCTCGCCCTGTATCGGCTCTACTATAAAGGCAACTGTATTAGAAGTTATAGCTTTTTCGAATGAATCGGCATTTCCATATTCAACAATTTTAAAGCCGGGAGTGAATGGTCCGAATCCGTCTTTATATTGCTCTTCCGTCGAGAAAGTTACTATCGAGATTGTTCTTCCTGCAAAGTTATTTGTGCAGGCAATTACTTCAGCCTGTCCCGCAGGAACACCTTTTACTTTATATCCCCATTTTCTTGCGGCTTTAAGTGCAGTTTCTACTGCTTCCGCACCCGAGTTCATCGGTAATACCATTTCGAAACCGGTTAACTCGCATAGCTCTTTGCAAAGTAATGGTAATTGGTCATTTCTGAATGCACGTGAAGTAAGTGTAACTTTATCAGCCTGTTCTTTCAATGCTTTTATTATTCTTGGATGGCAATGTCCCTGGTTTACGGCAGAATAAGCGGCAAGGCAATCGAGGTATTTATTGCCATCAACATCCCAAACCCAAACGCCCTGTGCTTTTTCTATTACTACATCGAGTGGATGGTAGTTATGGGCACCGTATTTTTCTTCAATTTCTATATAATCTTTTGTATTCATAAAGTTATAATTTTAGATTTTATTTTTCTGAAAAGTGTTTAAAAATACCAAATTTAAAGAATAGAAGCGATTCAAAAGAGCAGTATTTAATGTTAAAAAGTTATCCCGATGAGCGTAGCGACATCGGGATAACTTTATAAACTTAGTAGCCTTTTTGCTTAACTTGCAGGGGTAATTCCTTAGAAAACATTTTTAAACTACTGGTAAGTTTTAAGTAGTTAATACTATCTATTGCATAAAATGTTATACTATCTGCTCCGCAGGTTATATTGTTGGGAATAGTCCACTTTCCTGCCATTAACCAATTAGAAGGAATGCCTCCGTATCTTTCAAACCAGGATTCAAATACTATCGCAATAGATGTATTTTTTTCTTTGTTGATTTTATAAATTTTCTCGGAATCATAAGTTCCGGTTCTCCTGTAGTCCGCAACCTCTTTGTTTGCAAGTCCCCATAAGTCCACGCAGTGAATATCACAATAATAATTTACAGCACCGATATCGTTTAGAGCAATTGCATTTTTATCATAATACATTTTTATAAATTCAGACATCTTAAATTGCATCTGGTAAACATTTATCATTGCGGTAGGAACATCTTTCACGGCTTTGAAAGTACTTATTGAAAATGGTATCATCAGTAAACACAAAAATATAATTACGATATATTTTATTTTCTTATTCTTACCCGGAAGAAATTTAATAATGGCAATTGTGTTTATTAAAATCCCAAGAACTACTATATACATTTCATACCGCAAAAGGGAACCGAGTTTTGCAAACTGAATTTGTAAAAGCGTAACAATAACAAATAGAAATATGGACGATTTTATCGCGTAAGAATTTTTGTCCTTCCGGTAAACAAAAAACATAACGGCGGAAATTATCAATAGAATAAGAATTCTTTTATAAGCCCATAGTAAATCGAAAAAGTTTGGATTAAAAACACTTATGACAAACGAATTAAAATCATTAAATGCAATAGGACTTTTTAAGACTACTGAATTTGGGAAAAAATACCATCCCTTCGAAATAGAAACGATACCGATTATTATAAGGGGTAAAAAAGCAGAAAACAATACTCCAAATGCAATTAATCCTTTTTTTCTGTAAAGAAAAATTAGAAATAAAGCTACCGCTACAAACATTCCCTCGTATCGTGATAAAGTAAGTAGAGCCATCAGTACATATAAAATATAAAAATCACATTTGATTCTTTCCTCTTCGAATATTCTATACAAGTAATAAATTATTAACACAATAAAAGAAGTATACATCGAATGCTCAAGCCCTGTAAATACAACCGATATGAATGGTCCGAAAAATAAAACAGAAAGTAATATTATTGTCCGGACAAAAATATTATATGTAAATTTTCCAATTAACTTAAATGCAATAAACGCTGTGAACGATGCAAATAAAATATTAAGAATAAACGGAATTATTAC
>JBAZEQ010000115.1:2358-7998 GCA_041653855.1 Ignavibacteria bacterium
TCCGAATATAAAATATAAAATCGAAATTAGAAAAGTCCAGAGCGGCGATGATGAACAGGATGAGAACTCATATTGCGTGACTCCCCACGTTCCAGACGTTACAAAATTCTTTGCAATTGCCATGTGAATATAAGGGTCATCGAGAGTATATAAAAAATACCCGTCCGTTTGACCTATTGAAAAAATCGCAAGAATTATTATAGAAGTCCAAAAAATAAGAAATGTAATTATAAGAGGTATATATTTCTTCATTAATTTTTTCCTGCTTCAAATAGTTTTACTACCTTACAACTTTATAACTTCACGCTTTTCGTATCCACTGCAGCGGATATAACTTTCAAACCGATTTAAATATTTCTCTTACAAGCTCTTCATACTCTTTAGACATCTCGTTATGTCTCCTCGCCATAACAACTTTTGCGGTTGCCAGGGCTTCTTCAAGTTTATACCTTGTAGGTTGACTGCCAAGTATATTCCATGAAAAGGAATCAATCTGCTTATTGGGAAATCCTCCGCCTGCTACGTTAGCATATATTCCGACAATCGTTCCTGTATTCAGCATAGTATTTATTCCAAACTTTGCGTGGTCTCCTGTTATTGTACCGAGAAATTGCATATCTGTATTAATCTGCTCTGTACCGAATTTTACTCGGATTTTCGAATAATTGTTTTTCAAATTACTCGTAACTGTATCCGCTCCAAAATTAACGAACGGGCACGCATATGAATTCCCTATAAATCCATCGTGTTGTTTGTTTACATTTGAATGGAAAATCGAGCCTGAAATCTCGCCCGAAATTTTGCACCCCGTTCCAAAACTGCACGGTCCGTAAATTTTTGTACCTGATTTTACCAAAACATTTTTCCCAATATATACGGGTCCCTTGATATATGAAAACGGCTCTATTACTGCTTTTTCATCGATGCATATCATTCCTGCGTCAGCATCCAGCACAACGTTCGGATATATATTTGCTGATTTTGCAATTCTGATATTTTTCAAATTTACAGCAGATACTTTGGAATGTAGGTTGCCTTTTTTCTTGTTTGCACTCTTATTGAATAAATCCTTTACTAAAACCGTATCAAAATATTTTATTATATCCCATGGATAATTAATATTAAGCACGGAGTATTTCTCGATAATTTCTTTATCTTCAAATAATTCGAGATAATCAAAGTCATTTGTGTAAAGTGAGTTATCAATATTTTCATTTTCGATTTTATGTTTTAAATAAGTCAGTTTATCTTTCGATACCTTTGCAACTATTGCTTTCCCCTCGTTCATCAATACCGAATTCACTTTCATTTTCTTGAGCATCCACAAAATAAATCCTTCATCATAAACTATGCTCCCGTTAATAAATAAATAATCATCTTTATCTATTTGATTTATTTTTTTACCGGGATTTTCGGATTTTACCAAAGGTAACAATAAATTCCTGCAATGAAGGGATAGTTTGTACTTTGAAGGAAGAAATTCCTCAAGCCTTTCCCTGTTTGTATATACTCCGGTAACAATATCATAAACCGGGCGAAGAATTGAAAGCGGCGAAAGATTGCTGTGAAAATTATCTTCGAAAATTAGAATATTCATTTTTTATTGGTTATTTTAATTTTCAATATTACGAATTTTATAAATAAATAGTAAATAAAAAAGCCAGCTGATTAAAATACAGCTGGCTCTAAAAACTTATAAATTAAAATAAACTATTCTGCAACTTTTTTTGTTGGTCCATATTTCTTTAAGTATTTTTCAACTCTTCCGGCAGTATCTACTATCTTTTGTGTCCCGGTGAAAAATGGGTGACATAATGAGCATATTTCGACTTTTATTTCCGGTACAGTCGAGCGTGTTGTAAACAAAACTCCGCGATTCTCACCGCAGTTGCAAATCACATTACATTTATAGTATTTCGGATGAAAATTCTGTTTCATATATTCCTTTTTTGCAAATTTCTAATAAGTAGATAATTTAATAAATTTTAACAAGATTTTCAAGGAGAGAAAATTCAAGATTCAAAAGATTTATAAAACTCATAAAATCAAAAAACTTTTAAAACCAGCTCAAAAGTATGAATTTTATATGTTTTCCGTTTTTATAATTATATTAATTTAAGCAAAATAAAACAAAAATGCTCTTTTCAATTCAATTTTCTACATTTTCGCACTTGTTTTCTTGAAAATCTGTAATGTATCGATTGTAAACCTCGTTCCTATTTCAAATGAAAAATCTAAAAACATTTTGGAATTATAAGATTCAAATACCCTGTCTATTTTTCCGTATGTGCTGTCAGTAAAAACATAATTGAATAATTCCAAATAAACAGGAAACTTCGTAACTGTTAGAAAATTGTTTCTTATGGAATGGTAGGACATATATATCCTTATTGAATCACTTTTTGTCAAATCAATCGTATCCGTAATTATCTCAAATGAACACGGATTTTGTGCGTTACAAAAAAATGACCCTATGTTATAATCGTGATAATCCAGAACCCAACCTGTTGATTGTGGTGAGGTATTAGTATTTGAAACCGGCGTGGAATCATTGTTGCAACCAGCAAAAGAAAATAACACGTAAATAAAAAGACAGCATATTAGTTTTTTCATTTTGTCTTTAAAATTTTTTTAATTATACAATCTTATATTTAATATAAATTAGTTACGATTTTTGAATTAGTCAATGAAATAATGATATACAAATTGGTATCTACTCCCAAAATACATATCTATAATAAATAGAATGTTGTTACTATCTTCTTCAGGAATACACTAAACTATTCCGAATAAATTATTTAGATTGCCATATTAATAATAAGTGTATAAAATGCCACAATAAACCAAAAGCTCCAATCGATTAAAACGAACACTTTATTTATAGTAAATCTACTTACTGGATGTTTATTAAAATCACATCACAACAGGCTTGCTTGTGATGAGTGTTAGGATAAACAAATGCCTTTGAAAAAGCTCAATAGAAATTGTTAAAATTGCCCTATTGATTTTGCTTTGGGTAAATTCAATCAAATGAAAACAGGCTCGATTCTCACTGAAAATCACAAAAAATTGGATTGAAACAACTGTTATATTAAATGAGAATTTTTTAAAAGCTCACGAATACAAAATGTGTCACAAGATATATCTTACCCGGTATAAACACGAAAAAAATAAATAAAAAAGGCAGACTTCTTCTAGTCTGCCCTAAATATATTTTTATATCAACTTTTATTTAACAAGTATCATCTTTTTCACATCAGAAAAATCACCGGAAGTTAATTTGTAAAAATAAACTCCCGACGATAATTTAGCTCCATCGAACGTAACCTCGTATTTACCCGCATTAAAATTATTGTTTAAGAGAACAGCTACTTCTTTTCCTGTAACATCATAAATTTTTAATGTAACAATATTATTCCTTGTGATTGAAAAATTAATTTTTGTCACGGGATTAAATGGATTTGGATAATTTTGCGATAAATAAAATTTATCCGGCAATATTGTAGAAATAGGGGTGGTTTCAGTTATTATATCCGAACCGTTATACCATATATTAGCTGGACCATTTCCTGCATATACAACACCGACTCCGGCTGTTATTCCGTTAAACATATAACCTGTTACACAAGGTGCCAATATGCTCGTCGATAGATTCACTATCGAAACAATCGTCCTGTTTGAAAATCCCGAAGAAATATCGAACGTATTCATATAATAGACAGAATCGAAACCTGAATTTTCGGAGCAAAATGCAACTCTGAATGCCCCTGATTGTTGCGGGGAACTCTGAACATAACAACGTGTTTCATTATTTGATTGATTTGTTAGAACATTGTACGTAACCCATGTAGTGCCATTTGCAGCATAAGAATATTTTATATTATAATTCGATGATTCATTAGTGGTATACGTTACAACCATTGCACTGTTTTTCCTGTTTACCGCAAGACTTCCGTTGAATTCCGGAAAAGATTCATTTGCAGGATTAAATTGGCTCCATGAAGCATTCGTTCCCCAACCTGCTAATTTTATATATCTTAATCTCAAATTTTCATTTGTTGTAGTTAAATTATTCGTTAACAGTACATAAATGGTATCGGATTTATAATCAATATCCAATTCATAATCGTTATAAGTTGAACGTGCTGTATCGTGCAACCAGGTTGAGCCCCAATTAGGGGTATAAGCACATGGTACATAACTTGTTACACCTGTACTGGCATCACAGTTCTGTGCCGCTATATACCAGTATGTTAAACCTGGTGAATAGCTGTACGCATCTGTACAAATTACAGGACCAACAACACCTCTTCCTGATTCAGGAGTACACACCGTTGATGGTACAAAACCAGAACCATCTGTTAACATATCCGCATAATATACAGTACCTTGATATGGAGTTGCCGTAGGAGAAATAGAGACAACCATTCCAATTTTAAATCCACCTGTTGTATCAGCTAAAGCAAAATCAAAGCTATAGTAGGTACTTGTCGAACCGGAATATAGACCCTGAATCTTTGTCCAATGTGCACCACGATCTGTCGAACGATAGAAAAACAATGAATCTTTATTTCCGTTTAAAAACCCAACAAAAAGATTACCCATAGTATCCGCCTCGATTTTGACCTGTCGATTGAAGTT
The DNA here is from genome assembly GCA_041653855.1 of Ignavibacteria bacterium. GTDB lineage: Bacteria > Bacteroidota > Ignavibacteria > Tepidaquicellales > Tepidaquicellaceae > FEN-1279. The sequence goes on from JBAZEQ010000115.1 coordinate 7,000, forward strand.
GTTTGGATTACCTGTCGATGAAGTACCTACATTACCTAAAAAAATTCTGTTTTCACCGTTCGCCCAATCGGGTTGACCATTAATCTCTTCTGGCTTTGTCATTGTTGGCAAGAAGTAATTTCTGTTTTCCGGCAAAGGTTTACCTGTTGTTACATTACCTTCATTAGAAAATTTAGAGTTCAATTCATATAAATATTTATTGAACAATACATGATTCTCCGATTTTTTTGCTTCTGTTAAATTATGGAGTAAAATAGCATATTCGGAATTATCAGCATTTTGAATGTACTCAGGATTTGCTTCTTTATTTATTTCATCTATTGTTTGCGAAAAAACAGAGGTGCATAAAAAAAATACAAATCCTAAAAATAGTAGTGATTTCATCTTTGATTCCTTTCTGTTTATTTTTTATTAAGCTAATATTTTACTAAAAATTTATCAAGTAATAAATTATCTTTTAAAATTGTAAAATATTTAAAATCTCTTTAAAAACACATTGTGAACGAAAATTAAAGATAATATTGTCAAGTGCAGTTTTAATCACCCTGACGACTTAAATTTCAGAAAAGATAGAAGCCCCGTTATAGTTAAGACGATATTTATCGTTATTTTTTAATAATATACTTCTTACTTTAAATAAATCCATCAATCCGGTTAATTAAAAATCTTTTTAATATTTTGATCTGTGTAAAATTTTTAAAAAAATTGTAGAAATGACTAAAATGTTTTGTTTTTAAGCATTATATTGCATTTCTTAATCATTCGGGATGTGGCGCAGCTTGGTAGCGAGTCCCGACGAGTCGGGAAGACCAAAGGAATTTCCGGCATTTTACATAAAGTTTTTTTCGGGATGTGGCGCAGCTTGGTAGCGAGTCCCGACGAGTCGGGAAGACCAAAAGAATTTCCGGCATTTTACATAAAGTTTTTTTCGGGATGTGGCGCAGCTTGGTAGCGAGTCCCGACGAGTCGGGAAGACCAAAAGAATTTCCGGCATTTTAC
>JBAZEQ010000116.1:0-7994 GCA_041653855.1 Ignavibacteria bacterium
CCCGGCATTTTAAAGTATTCCACAGGAAAATCGAATTCATCATCTTCGTATAGATATTTCATAAACCTGCCCCAAATTGGTGCGGCGGCTTTACCACCCTGTCCGTATGAACCACCAAATTTTACTCGTGCATCATCGAATCCAAGCCAGCATCCGGCAACGAACTGCGGAGTATATCCAACGAACCATGCATCTGTATAATTCTGTGAGGTACCAGTTTTACCGGCACAGGGTCTATGAAAAAACTGCCTTACAGAAGTTGCCGTACCTTCATCAACTACACCCTGCAACATATCTGTCATTATGAAAGCAACTTCTTCGCTTAATACTTCCCGTGTTTCGGGAACAACCTGTTCTATTATATTTCCGTTTCTATCTTCGATTTTCGTAATTGCAATCGGTTCAACCCACATTCCTTCGTTAGCAAAAGTGCCGAATGCATTTGTCATTTCAAGCGGAGTAACTTCTCCAACACCTAAAGCAAGCGATAAAAAATTCGGTAATTCGGATTTTATTCCCATTTTATGAGCAAGGTCGATTACTTTATCTATTGGAGCAATTTCCATAGCTGTTCTTACTGCAACTACATTGATAGATTTTTCTATTGCATATCTCATCGATACCATTCCTCCAGTGCCTCCGCCTTTAGGAGACCACATTCTTCCACCTACACTTACACTTAAAGGGTCATTTGAAATTTCATATCCCGGTGAATAGCCGTTATTCACTGCTACTGCGTATACAAATGGTTTGAAAGATGAACCCGGTTGTCTTTTGACCTGAGTAACATGGTTAAGTCCGTATTTTGTTCTTGTATTGGGATTTGCTCCTACCATTGCTTTGATTTCACCTGTTTTCGGATTCATAACACAGAATCCAACCTGAATCGAAGTCGTAAGTGTTTTTACCGAATCAATTACCAGCTTATCATTTTTCATTGCTTCGAAGACCTTTTTCTTTGCGTTATCATTCGGGGCTTTTTTATAAGCATCGGATTGCTTTATAAATTTATCCAGATTATTATCGAGTATATCCTTGTTATTTTTCCAGTTCCAGTATCCGTTGAATGATTTCTGGTACGATTTCAATTGTTCCTTTACCGCATCTTCAGCGTGTCTCTGAAATCTTGTATCGAGAGTTGTGTATACTTTTAGTCCATCCCTGTATAAATCAAATCCGTATTTCTCAGCTTTTTGTTGCATTACCTGCCTTACATATTCGGTAAATTCGGGAGCTTTGGATTCCGAATTTACATCTTCCGTTTTCAAAGTTACTTTAATCGGTACATTAATCTGGACATCTAAAATTTCTTTTGTAATGTATTTTGCTTCGTGCATCGACTGAAGAACCAGATTCCTCCTGTTTTTACAGGCTTCCGGATTATCTACAGGGTCGTAATTAGATGGTGATTTTAAAAGTGCAACAAGTATTGCACATTCGTCGAGAGATAAATCTTTAGATGTTTTATTAAAATACGTAGTTGCTGCTGCTTCTATTCCATAGGCTCCTTTTCCGAAGTAAACCGTGTTAAGATAATATGTAATAATTTCCTGTTTGGTATAAGTTTTTTCGATTTGTATAGCAGTCATCGCTTCTTTCAGCTTCCTTGAATATGTAATTTCCTTTCTATTGAGATATAATATGCCCGCAAGCTGTTGTGTTATTGTGGAAGCACCCTCTTTCTTAAGCTTCATCCTCATTATATTCTTTATAAATGCTTGAGCAATTCTTTGAACATCCACACCCCAATGGTCGAAAAATTTTCTGTCTTCAGTTGCAACAAGTGCATTTATCATATCTTTCGGAATATTTTCAAATGTAGTCTTTGTACGGTTTTTCATATAGAATTTATCTATTAATTCACCGTTGTCGGAATATATTTTTGTTGCTTCTTCGAGTTTTGGATTTTCAAGTTCGGATAGCGATGGTAAAGATTGTGAGAGGTAAATAAGGTAACCGCTAAAAATAAAGAAACCAATAAGTAGAATAATCAGAATAGAACCCAATGAAATGTTTTCTCTTTTATTCTTTTTAAATTTTTTCCGACGAAAATTTTTGTCGTTAAAATAATTATTTAATTCTGCTTCTTTATTTTTGTTATTTTTAAACAACTTCTTTTATTATTTCTCTTTCTTCAGAAGCAATTACCTGCTTTTTTTCTTTATCGTAGAATTTTTTTAATTTAAATTCACCGTTTTTAAATTCACCGTAACTGAATATTTTTACCCAGTCTCCAAGATTTACGTATGTACCGTTTTTTTCTTTATAGGTATATGCATAATGTCTGTGTCCCATTAAAACAAAATCATACCCCTCATCAAATTTTCTTACGGCATAATCCTGCAATCCGTCTCTAAGAGAATAATTTTTTTTTCCAGTATATCCTCTTGAAGATGAAGAGCTTCTCTTGGCAAGCCCGATACCGATATTCGGATGTAATAAAGAATACAGGAACTGGGAAATTTTACTCCTTAATATTACTTTTAATATTTTGTACCCTGTATCGTTGTATGCCAGACCATCGCCATGATGAATATAAAATTTCTTACCGTCAATTTCTTTTGAAATCGGATGATGTATTATATCTATACCGAATTCATCTTTAAAATATGTTCCGTACCAGAAATCGTGGTTACCGGACAGGTATGTAATCTTAATTCCTTCTTTTACAAATTCATCTATCTTAGTTAAAAAACGATAAAATCCTTTCGGAATTGTATGCTTATATTCAATCCAGCAGTCGAATAAATCACCTACAATAATTAATTCTTTAGCATCTTTTTTAATTTCGTCCAGGAATTTTAATAAAATAGATTCCAGCTCTTTTATGCTGATATCGGATTTTACACCAAGATGTACGTCGGATATAAAATAATATATATCCCCCATTTAAATTATTTAATTTTAATCTTGACACTAAATTTCTGTGTCCCAATCTTACATACGCCTGAAGCGGAATCACAATACCCGAATTTTACCGTGCCTGAAATTGTAACGGTTGATTCGCTTTCAGCTTCACTACTTACAGTAAAACCATATTTTACCTGTTTCGATGTTATGTAATCACTACCCGGATATCCTTGTAATCCTGTTCCTGTAACACCTGAAATATTAACTTCAACCTGAGGTTCAGTCGGAATTTTTACGTCAGAAGCGGTTTTGAATTTAATAGTTAAAACTCCGCTTTCACCCGGTTTATATGCTTTTTTGTTTGTTTTTACCGAGATTTTTGGTAGAGTCTGTGAATCAGCATTAGAAAATGCTAAAAATGAAAGTGCAAATGCACAAATTACACTAATTAAGAATGATTTTTTCAACATAATAATAATATATTTAAATTTAAGTTATCTTATTAATATAGTTATTTTAAATTATTTATATAATTCCAAAAAACATTTTTTTCTTTATTTCAGTGTTCCGGATTTGTTAAGTCAATCCTTTATATATTTTACAATAGATAAAGGGTATTTGTTCCGGTCTATTTATGTAAAAAGGCATCCCTATTTATCCGGATGCCTTCTAAATTTTTTAATCTTAAGAACCTTTCAACCTTCAACTCAATATCTCTTTATCATAAAATCTTTATAATGTCCGTTGCTGAATTCTTTTTGGGATTCTATCATTGCATAAGCGTTATGGTTGTGTATACTTTCGAAATTTTCTGCCTCAACAGAAAACCATATTACGTTTTTATTCTTTTTCAATTCGAGAACAATATTTCTTACAAGGTCTTCCACAAAGACAGGATTTTCATACGCTCTTTCCGTAACGAATTTTTCATCTTCCCTTTTTAAAAGTGTATATAATTCCGAGCTTGCACTTTTTTCGGCTATAGCTATTATATCTTCTATCCATATCATATCGGTAAACCTTACCGCAACTGTAACTTCGCCTCTCTGGTTGTGTGCTCCGTATTCGGAAAGATTTTTTGAACAGGGACAAAGTGTGGTTACGGGAACAATTACAGTCATAATAAAATCTTTTTTATCTTTATCTATTAAGGCGTGAAACTTAACTATGTAATCTATGAGAGAAGATTTTTTTGAAACAGGTGCTTTCTTTTCTCTGAAATATGGAAATTCCATTTCGATGTGCGCCGCAGTTGCGTGAAGTTTTTTCTGCATTTCTTCGAGAATATTGTAAATCGAATCGATATGAATTTCTCTTTGCTTATTTTGAAGTATCTCGACAAATCTGCTCATATGCGTCCCTTTAAAATGCATTGGTAAATCTACTGTCATTGCTATAGTGGCAATTGTATGTTGAACTTCCTTTTCTTTATCCTTTAAAGCAATAGGATATTTTAAGTTTTTTACGCCGACTTTATTTATTGGAACTTCTCTTAAATCGATTTGATTTTGAGTATCCGGTAAAACGGATTTATTCTGCTTATCATTTATAATAGTTTCTGTGTCGGACATTATATTTTCTGTTTTAAATTAATTAATCCTGCTCTATGATACATTTGAAAGGCTTATTCTCACAGTCAATGTATATGCTGAACAGGTTAGATTTACTTTCTAAAACAAAATTCCAAATAAAAAGTTTATCGGTATCGGGAATGTTAGCATATTTAATATCCGCGGGGCTTATGAATTTAAACTTGCCCTCATTCGAGTCTGCCGGTAATGTATTTATTCGATTTAAAAATTCGAAACAAAAAATCATTATGTTGCCAATATTTGGATAAGCTTTTTCTGTTACGATTCCGAGAAGTTTCCAGTCGTTTGGATGTGACCTTATACTGCATTCTTCAAATGCTTCGCGTACAGCACAGGCAATGGGTGATTCAGCTTCTTCTATATTAAGCTTACCGCCCGGAGGTGAAAGAAAGCCCTTGTTAGGCTCTTTCACTCGTTCAAGCAGTAAATAATCACCATAGGAATTCTTAATATATAACAGGGTTGCAAATTTCACTTTTTTTGAAAAGTTATTTTCTATGTGGGAGGGAAAATAATTGTCTTAGATATTAATATCTATAATTATTTTGCTTCCCTGTGCAATACGTGCTTTCTTGTAAACTTGCAATATTTCTTTACTTCAAGTCTTTCTTTCGTATTGTTCCTGTTTTTCTGTGATGTATAGACTGACTTTCCCTTGTTTGGTCCTTCCACACTTACGAGTTTTATATTTATTCTCGCACCTTCTTTTTTTGCCATGTTTTTCTATATTAATTTAAACATCATTTAATATACCAAATTTCATATAAAAATTTTATGTATTTTTTAATATCCATCTTTTAGTCTCTATTTTCTTATGTAAATTAAATATTAACTTTTATTTTTATTCTTGTTATTATTAAATATTCAGATTCCCTTTATATGCGATAAATGATGTGCTTGATAATTATATATTGCTTTTATCTTTACTTTTTCATAATTTATCGGGGTGAAAAATTGAGTATATTACCCCTCAATAGATTATCTTGAAAATTTATTTTTTAAAATAAATGATAATTTGAATAAATAACATTGGTTAATTTATTTAAAATATAGATTTATTTAAATTATGTAAAAAATCAAAGATATGGTACGCGATAAAAAAAAGCAAATACAAAAATTTATTGATTTGGGGTTGACCGAACGAGAAGCAAAAGTATATATCAGGCTTCTTACAAGAAAAGGATTTACTACTCTCGAACTGCAGGATTCAGTAGATATACCCCGTACGAAAATGTACGAAGTACTCCAAAAAATGGTTGCACGTGGAATTATCACTCAATGGGGAACCGGTAGGGAAAAACATTACGGAGCGGTAGAGCCGAAGAGAGCTTTCAATCTGGTGCTTAGTGAGTTCAAAGATGAATATCAAACCGAGATGGAAAAGAAAGCCAGTGCAATAGAAAATCTTATCCATACCTATACTCCCATTTTCGAGGAAAATAAAGACATCGCAAGTCCTCTGGATTTTGTGGAGGTCTTTAGAGATAAAGTTCAAATCCAGACAAAATATGTCCAGGCAATAAAAGATACGGAATATGATTTTTTAACATTTAATAAAGGTCCATACGTATGTGATACTTCCGGACGCTTATCCGAACAAGAGCAGGAAGAAGCAAAATTAATTAAACGCGGAGTGCTTTGCCGAAATATTTATGAGGAAAAAGAACTTCGGGAATATGTTTGGTTACAAAAATATCTGAGACATCAAATAAAACTTGGGCAACAAGCACGATTTATAGAGACTCTGCCAATCAAAATGGTGGTTTGCGACGAAAAAACAGTCATTTTTCCCCTGCTTCAAACGTTCGGGGATTCAAATAGTATTACAATGATTTTTATCAAACATCACGAACTTGCCTTAACTTGCAAAATGTTGTTTAACTGGTTATGGGAAAAATCGACACCGTTTAAATAATTATTCTGCACACACCTTTATCATATAACCTGCTCGCAAAATTATCTGTATTGGTAATCCGTATATCCTTAATCTCTGTTATAAAAATATCCCGCAAAAACATCGATTTGCATAAATTCAATCCTTTTAAAATTTGGATTGGATTATGTTGTTTTCACAGGGAAATTTGAATATTGCCTGCTAAAACATACTTTATTATGAATATTTTTTTATTACCCCCTCTATAGGTAATAATATTCAGTGAAAATAACATACGTAAAATATATAATTACACAATATTACCCGCATATGGAGTAATAATATCTATTACCCCCCCTACAGGTAATAATTTTTTGCTTTTCTGTTGACAATAAAATCGAATAATTTTATATTATTACCCATACGTGGGGTAATATATTTTTGTTTGTGAGTTGACTTAGTTAATTGGTAATATTCCGGCAAAGTAATTTTATTTGGTAAATTACTTTTTCGGGATATTGAAACGCTCTTGCTCTTGTTCTTAAGTCATCTCTATCTATAATAATAGAAGTTGGAACAAAAATAACACTTTTATAATTAGCAAGCGAAATTTTTTATAAAAGTTTTTGGGGGAAAATTTTATATAATATTTTTCTCTCTTATTCATATATATATTTAATTTGAAGGAGAAAAAAAATTTAATTAAATGATTCAATAACTTAAATTTATCTTGTTATGAAAAAACTCTTAACTCTCTTCGGAATTGCTCTATGTGTGATATTATTAGGCAATTCAAGTTCTTTTGCACAACTTTCGGGGAATCTATATATTCCCTCCGATTATCCAACAATAACGGATGCATTAACCGAATTAAATTCTCAAGGTGTTGGCGATGGTGGGGTAACCTTTAATATCGTAGCCGATTATACCGAATATGTTACCGATTCGCTTATAATAAAAGCTACCGGGACAGCCGATAAACCAATTGTTTTCCAGAAAGACCCTGAAACGGTAGGGGCAAATCCACTTGTTACAAGAACCAATGCCGGTATTCATACCCCTACAACGATTGGGGCGCGTGGAGACGCAATTATTATTATTGAAGGTTCTGATTATGTAACTTTTGACGGTATTGATGTAACCGCTACTAATCAAGGTATCGAATACGGGTATTATATAAGAAAAGCAAGTGCTACAAATGGCTGTAAATTTGTTACAATCAAAAATTCAGTCATTACAATGACTAAAGGGACAAGTGCTTATGTTGTTGGATTGTATTCTTCAAATAATATTGCAGGTTCTGCATTAAATAGTATAACCGGAGTTGCCGTAACATCTGAAGGTGGAAGACACGAAAATGTAACTATTATAGGTAATACGGTTCAGAATACGTATTACGGAATGTATTTTCTTGGGTATAACCACACTACATCACCATATAATTACTATGACCAAAATTTTACAATCGGTGCAGAAGGTGCCGGTAATATAATTCGAAATTTCGGTGGAAATGTAGCATCGACCTCCGATGGTATAATTATTACCTATCATAATAACGAAAGTATATCTTATAATACAATAAATAATACGGATGGGGGAGGAACAGGTTTTACTTCTTATGGAAATGGTATTTTGTTAAATACCAGTAAAGCTGTAACTCTTAATGTAAGCTATAACAC
>JBAZEQ010000117.1:0-7973 GCA_041653855.1 Ignavibacteria bacterium
GAAATGAAAAAACTAAGGCTTTGAGGCTTGCTAATGAACTTATGGCAGCTTCCGTGGGTGAGGGTAGTTCTGTAAAGAAAAAAGAAGATGTTCACAGAATGGCAGAAGCCAATAAAGCTTTTGCTCATTTTAAATGGTAAATAAAATTATTATATAATTATAAGCAGATAATTTCTGCAAATCTTTTTTTATACCCCGGTCAAAAATCGGGGTAAATTTTGAATACAAAAAGGAAAAAATAGATTAATGCCTCGACAGGTATCATTAGAGAAAACGAGAAATATTGGAATTATGGCACACATAGATGCCGGTAAAACTACTACGACCGAAAGGATTTTGTATTATACCGGTAAAGTCCATAGAATGGGTGAGGTGCATGAAGGTGCGGCAACAATGGATTGGATGGAACAGGAGAAAGAAAGAGGCATCACAATTACATCTGCGGCAACAACTTGTTTATGGGATGAACATCAGATTAATATTATAGATACTCCCGGTCACGTTGATTTTACGGCAGAAGTAGAGCGTTCTTTGAGAGTTCTCGATGGTGCAATAGCACTTTTCTGTGCGGTTGGCGGCGTAGAGCCTCAATCCGAAACAGTATGGAGACAGGCTGATAAATATAATGTGCCAAGAATTGCTTTTGTAAATAAAATGGATAGGGTTGGTGCTGATTTTTTTCACGCAATCCAGATGATGAAAGACAGATTGAAAACCAATGCAGTCCCGATACATTTACCCGTCGGTCAGGGTGATATGTTTAAAGGTATTATTGATTTGATTACTATGAAAGCAAGAATGTTTAATGAAGATACACTCGGTGCAACTTTTGAAGATATCGAGATTCCTGTTTCGTTTAGAAAACAGGCTAATGAATACAGGCAAAAATTGCTCGAAGCTGTCTCCGATGTTAATGATACTTTACTTGTAAAATTTCTTGAAGGTAAAGAAATTTCCGTTGAAGAAATAACGGCTGTGTTAAGACAGGCTACAATTCAGGTAAAAATTATTCCCGTTCTTTGCGGCTCGTCTTTTAAAAATAAAGGTATACAGAATTTATTGGATAAAGTTGTTGAACTTCTTCCTTCACCTCTCGATGCTGGTGCGGTCGAAGCACATCACTTGTATACAGATGACCATATTAAAAGAGAAGTTTCCGATACAGAAAAATTTACAGCTCTTGCATTTAAGATTATGACCGACCCTTATGTCGGTAAATTGTGTTTTTTTAGAGTATACGCAGGAAAAGCCGAAGCAGGAAGCTATATTTATAATTCCACTACAGGAAAAAAAGAAAGACTCGGAAGAATATTGCAGATGCATGCAAATCACAGGGAAGATGTAAAAGAAGTTTTTTGTGGTGATATTGCGGCGGCAGTTGGTTTGAAACATACTAGAACAGGCGATACTCTATGCGATATAACCGACCCGATTGTTATGGAAAAAATTACTTTTCCAGAACCGGTTATTCAAATTGCAATCGAACCGAAGACTAAAGCAGACCAGGATAGGCTTGGAGAATCACTTGCAAAGTTATCCGATGAAGACCCGACTTTCAGGGTGAATACAGACCAAGATACAGGACAGACGTTGATTTCGGGTATTGGCGAGCTTCATTTAGAGATTATTGTCGATAGATTAAAAAGGGAATTTAAAGTCGATGCTAATATTGGTAAGCCTCAGGTAGCATATAAAGAGACTATTAGAAAGAAAGTAGAGCAGGAAGGTAAATTCATAAGGCAATCAGGAGGTAAAGGACAGTTCGGACACGTCTGGATTGAAATTGAACCGAATGAAAAAGGAAAAGGTTATATATTTGAGAATGCTATTGTTGGTGGAACAGTTCCACGTGAGTATATACCTTCAGTATCGCAGGGAATACAGGAAGCAATGAAAAACGGAGTCCTTGCAGGTTATCCTGTTGAAGATATTAAAGCAAAGCTATTCGATGGTTCATTTCACGATGTAGATTCATCTGAAATGGCATTTAAAATAGCAGGCTCGATAGCATTTAAAGAAGCGGCACGGAAAGCAAATCCTGTATTACTCGAGCCTATAATGGATGTGGAGGTTGTAACTCCCGAAGAGTATATGGGTGATGTAATGGGTGATTTGAGTTCACGTAGAGGCAGAATAGAAGGTATGTCTCAGAGAAGTGATGCACAGGTGATAAAAGCATTGGTTCCACTTTCAGAAATGTTTGGCTATGCTACAATTCTAAGATCTATGACACAGGGAAGAGCAATATATACAATGCAATTTGCACATTATGATGAAACTCCGAAAAGTATTATGGAACAAATTATCGAAAAAGTAAAAGGAAAACAGACTTAGTTGAAAGTATAAAGTTGAAAGTAAAAAGTAATTGTTTTTACTTTCTACTAAAAAAAGTTTGGGTCAGTTCTTTGAAATAGGTAGGAAGATCTCGTTAGATTAGACACAATAGGTCGCTCTATAAAACCCGTAAATGTCAAACTGAGTTAATTCGAAGTAGAACTTCGAAACACTCAGTTGGATAATTCATCGGGTTATCCGAAAGCTGGGTCAGTAGCTCAGTTGGTTAGAGCGCGTGCCTTATAAGCACGAGGTCGGAGGTTCAATTCCTCCCTGACCCACTATTAAATTACATATTTTAAAAAAACATTTAAACAAAACCTTATAAGGAGAAATAAATAAAATGGCAAAAGAAGAACTGGTTCTTTCGAAACCGCACGTAAACATCGGAACGATTGGACACGTTGACCATGGTAAGACCACTTTGACTGCAGCTATTACAATGGTACTTTCAAGAAAAGGTCAAGCCAAAGTAAAGAAATTCGATGAAATAGATAAAGCCCCCGAAGAAAGAGCGAGAGGTATTACGATTGCAACAGCCCACGTAGAATATGAAACAGAAAAAAGACACTATGCACACGTAGACTGTCCCGGGCATGCTGACTATATCAAAAATATGATAACAGGTGCCGCACAGATGGATGGTGCTATTCTTGTTGTCGCAGCTACAGATGGTCCTATGCCTCAAACAAGAGAACATATCATACTTGCTCGTCAGGTAGGTGTTCCGAGAATTGTTGTTTATTTGAATAAAGTTGATGCCGCTGACCCGGAATTACTTGAACTCGTAGAAGAAGAGCTCAGGGACCTTTTGAAAAAAGAACAATTTCCCGGTGACGAAATTCCAATAATCAGAGGTAGTGCTCTGCAATCAATGGAAGCCGGTCTTGACGAAAATGTAGGTCTCGATGACCCTCGTTTCAAAAGCATTTTTGATTTGATGGATGCAGTAGATAGTTATATTCCTGAACCTGCAAGAGATATCGATAAACCATTTTTGATGTCGGTTGAAGACGTATTCTCGATTACCGGTAGAGGTACAGTTGCTACGGGTAGAGTTGAAAGAGGAAAAGTTAAAGTAGGTGAGGAAATAGAAATAATCGGTCTTGGTGCACACAAAAAATCAGTTGTAACAGGAACGGAAATGTTCAACAAACTTGTAAAAGAAGCACTTGCTGGTTTCAACTGTGGTATTCTTTTAAGAGGTGTCGATAAAAAAGAAATCGAAAGAGGAATGGTACTTGCAAAACCCGGTTCGATTACACCACACAAAAAATTCGAAGCACAGGTCTACGTATTATCGAAAGAAGAAGGTGGAAGACATACACCATTTAGCACGAACTACAGACCCCAGTTTTATTTTAGAACTACCGATGTTACCGGTGTAGTATCTTTACCTGAAGATATTCAGATGGTAATGCCGGGTGATAACGTTAACGGATTGAGGATAGAGTTAATTGATACCATTGCTATGGAAGAAGGTTTAAAGTTCGCTATCAGAGAAGGTGGAAGAACAGTTGGTTCGGGCGTTGTAACAAAAATTATTGAGTAATTAATTAATAAAAAATATTTAGAAAGTTTGAGAGTGAAACGCTTTCAGACTTTCAAACTTTAAACAACATATTTAGAATTGGCTACACAAAAAATCAGAATAAAACTAAAATCTTACGATCATACATTGCTTGATAAATGGACTGAGAAGATTATTAAAACTATAAAATCTACCGGTGCGATAGTCAGCGGACCTATTCCGTTGCCAACTAAGAAAAATGTTTATACGGTTTTAAGGTCCCCGCACGTTGATAAAAAATCACGTGAGCAGTTTGAAACAAGGTCTCATAAAAGATTAATCGATATCTTGAATTCATCCAATAAAACAGTTGATGCATTGACTAAGTTAGATCCTCCGGGTGGTGTTGATATCGAGATTAAAGTATAAAAAAAACGTAAGATACATTATATTAATTTAAATTTGTTACACTAATGTTAGGAATATTAGGTCGAAAAATAGGAATGACCACTATGTTCGAAGAGTCTGGTAATGCAGTCCCCTGTACCGTTATAGAAGCAGGACCCTGCGTTATTACTCAGATTAAAACGAAAGAAAAAGACGGTTATTCTGCAGTTCAATTTGGCTTTGACGTTAAGAAGGAAAAAGCGACTAATAAGGCTCAAAGAAGCATTTATAAAAAGTTGAAGATTTCTCCTTCCCGTTATGTAAAAGAAATCAGGGATTTTCCTGTCAACGATTTAAAAATCGGTGATACGGTAAAAATTGATATCTTTAAAGTCGGAGAAAAAGTTAAAGTTACGGGTATATCAAAAGGAAAAGGATTCCAGGGTGGTGTAAAACGTCATAACTTCAGTGGTGGTGTAAGAACACACGGACAAAGCGATAGGGAAAGAGCCCCGGGTTCTATAGGTTCCAGTTCATATCCTTCGAGAGTTTTCAAAGGTCAAAGAATGGCAGGTAGAATGGGAAGTGACCATGTTACTTTAAAAAATCTGAAAGTTGTGAAAATTCTTATTGACTCGAATTTGATTTTGATAAAAGGTGCCATCCCGGGCGCTAATACGGGTTTTGTTGAAATATATAAAAACTAAAAATGGAATTAAAAGTATATAAAATAGACGGTACGGAAAGCGGAGATATTGTAAAATTACCTGATGAGGTTTTTGACATTGAACCGAATAACCATTTAATCTATCAGGCTGTAAGGTCATTTCTTGCAAGTAAAAGACAGGGTACTCATAAATCCAAAGAAAGAAATGAAGTAAGAGGCGGTGGAAAGAAACCATTCAAACAAAAAGGCACCGGCGGAGCAAGACGCGGAACTAACCGTTCACCTGTTATGGTTGGCGGCGGTACGATATTCGGACCAAAACCACATAAATACAGTGTGGATTTGCCCGTTAAAGCAGCACGCCTTGCAAGAAAAAGTGCACTTAGCCTGAAAGCTAAAGAAAATGAAATTACCGTCGTTGAAGATTTCAATTTCGAAAAACCAAAAACAAAAGACTTACTCACTATATTGCAGTCTTTAAAGCTTGATGACGTTAAAACTCTTTTCCTGCTAACTGAAAAAAACGAAGGTCTTTATAAATCAGGCAGAAATTTAAAGAATTTAAGCGTTAAAATTTCCGATAAAGCTGCTACTTATGATTTGGTGAATAATAAGATGATTCTTATTCAGAAATCTGCAATCGATAATTTGTGTAAAAGTCTTATTTAATTTATAATAGAGAATGAAAAGAATATTAGTCAGACCATTAATCACAGAGAAAAATACTACGCTTCAGGAGGAGCATAATCAATACGCTTTTGAAGTAACAAAAGATGCCAATAAGATTGAAATTGCTAATGCAGTAGAAAAGAAATTTAATGTAAGAGTTCTGAATGTAAGAACATCGGTTTCGAAAGGCAAGAAGAAAAGCCAGTTTACCAAGAGAGGTAAATTCGAAGGTTACAGAGCAGATAGAAAGAAGGCAATTGTTACGCTTCACAAAGAAGATAAAATTGATTTTCTTGGTACTACTGAATAATTAGTGAAACTCATCCCGCTCTTTAAAATGTTAGTCGAACAATACTGATGAACAAAGAGAACTGGGTAAACGTAGTTAAATCAAACAATATTATCGATACTTCAAATAATATACATCATTTGAAACTATCTTGCTTTTTTAATCGTTTAAACGATAGAAAAGTAATGCCTAAAAATAAAATATGAAACTAGGAAAACAATATACAAGTAGAGAAAATCAATCTACGGATATTTATTTAAAAGAAATTAGCAAAACGACACCATTGACGGTAGCAGATGAAATAGACTGTGCCAAAAAGATTAAAAAAGGCGATAAGCGTGCACTCGATGTTCTGGTAAAAGCTAATCTCAGGTTTGTGGTTAGTGTTGCTAAACAGTATCAAAATCAGGGCTTGTCTCTGAACGATCTTATAAATGAGGGAAACCTCGGGCTAATTAAAGCGGCAAAAAAATTCGACGAAACACGCGGATTTAAGTTTATTTCCTATGCAGTATGGTGGATTCGTCAGTCAATTTTACAGGCACTTGCAGAGCAGTCTCGTGTGGTTCGCTTACCGCTTAATATAGTTCAGCAAAAAAGCAAAATTGCAAAAACCATAAGCGAACTCGAACAAAGAAATGAACGTCAACCGAACGTACTCGAAATAGCAGAAGAACTCGATATGAGCGTTTACGAAGTTCAGGAAACACTGAAAAATTCCGGCGGACACGTATCTATGGATGCTCCGAGCATACACGGCGAAGATACTAAACTAATCGATATTATGCCCGATAAAGCAGAAAAGATGCCTGATAATAAATTGCTTAAGGATTCGCTTCGTATTGAAATCGAACGTGCGCTCGATACACTTTCCCAAAGGGAAAAAGAAGTTGTGAAATTATATTACGGTTTGGAAAAAGAGAATCCATTAACACTCGAAGAAATAGGTGATAAATATAAACTCACTCGTGAACGCGTAAGGCAGATTAAAGAAAAAGCCATACGCCGCCTTCGTCAGGCATCACGTAGCAAAGCACTTAAATCCTACTTAGGACAATAGCTCTTTTCCAAATGTTAAATGATAGATTTAAAATGTTAAATTTTAAAATGCAGTTCAATAATGGATTGCATTTTTTTTAATCATTAATCATTATTCCATTGTTCGTTGTTCTTCGTTTTTGCTCTTTAATTTAACATTTAACATTTATAATTTAACATTAAATATAGCTCTTTAATTTAACATTTATAATTTAACATTAAATATAGCTCTTTAATTTAACATTTATAATTTAACATTAAATATAGCTCTTTAATTTAACATTTAACATTTATAATTTAACATTAAATATGCCCCGTTAGGCTAATGGATAAACCTTCTGACTACGGATCAGATATTAGAGGTTCGAATCCTCTACGGGGTACTACTTCTAATTTTCAATTACAAATATTAAATGTTCAATTATTTCCACTGTTGTAAGTGTTAAGTTTTTTACATACCACTGGTTTATCGGTTCTTTTTAAGCGTTACCAGCAACAAATAAATCACCAAACACAAAATCACTAACCGTTCTTTATTACTCATTATTCATAAATCATTGCTCTTAATTATACATTGAACATTGAATATAGGGTTCGAATCCTCTACGGGGTACAAAGTTCACCTTTCATTCCGTTATGTTGAACGTTTTTTGTGAAATCCAGATGTTTTGTATCGGGATTTTAAGCGGGAATCCAGAAACCTAACATTTATTATGAGAAAAAAAAATGAGTGTAATGTTAATTTGTCATCATTTATCTTTACATAAATAAAATTCTTTATTATATGAAATTAAGCCACAGTGAAATAATTGAATTATTAACTGCAATTGGTTTTAAAAAAATAATCGAAGAAAAAGACATTTACTATAAAGATTATTCTGCTCATAATGATTATGTGATTAGAGTAAATTTCAAAAATGAAAAAATCGAATATGGATTAAGAATTAGTTTAGGTGATTTGACAACAAGTAATTTCGAGAACAGTGAAAATTTTGTCGTTCTTGAATGTGTTGATAGAGCATTAACGAAAGGGTATGAACCTGAAAATATTTCGTTAGAACACAAATGGCCTATGGGTA
>JBAZEQ010000118.1:0-7971 GCA_041653855.1 Ignavibacteria bacterium
AGATAGGTATTGCTCCTATCCACGCATGGCTTCCGGATGCCCATTCCGAAGCCCCTTCGCCTGTTTCTGCTCTTTTATCGGGAACATTGCTTAATACTGCTTTTTTAGGTCTTATAAGAGTACAAGGAATTTTTGTTCAAGCTCATATGGAATATTTTTCTAACTTTCTTTTTATGGTAACCGGATTCCTTTCGCTGATGATTAGTTCTGTTTTTATACTTAATATAAAGAATTATAAACGTATGCTTGCATATTCTTCTATCGAAAATATGGGAATACTGTTTATTGGGATTTCGCTTGGTAAGTTAGGTATCTTTGCTGTTTTAATTCATACACTTGCACATTCGCTTTCAAAGACATCTTTGTTTCTGACCTCAGGAAATATTCTGCATTTATATAAAAGTAAAAAAATTAACGATGTAAGCGGTCTGTTAAAAAAGGATTCTGCAACCGGTTGGCTTTGGATTATCTCAACATTATCTATAATCGGAATTCCGCCTTTCCCCATATTTCTAAGTAAGTTTTTAATAATAAAAGCTTTCTGGCTTAGTGGAAATATCTGGCTTGTAATACCGTTTTTCTTATTTATGCTTATTGTAGCTTTTGGTATGGGAAAAGCAGTTTTTAATATGGCATTTGGTAATTCGATTGAACAATCACAAAATTCAAAGCATCCGTTTTATGCTTATGCACCTCAATTTGTTCTGCTCTTGATTCTTTTAGTAATAGGAATAAATATACCCCCGCAGGTATTAGCTGTTATAAACAGCATTGCGGATTTTTTTAATTAGTATGGAGTTAAGTTGAACTGGATAGAAACAAAAAATCTGAAATCTGTTTTACTAAATGATATTCCGCGGATGCCTATATATGATTTAAGGAATCAGTTAATTGAAAAAATTAAAGCCGGAAATCGATTAGTCCAATTTTTTGGTAATAAAAATGGTGAGGAAATAATACTTTATGCAGTTTTAGTTCATGATAATTTATCAAAACTTTATATCTCTTCATCAGTATTTACCGGCGAAAAAGATTATCAGTCCATTACACCCGTAATTCCATCTGCTCATTTATTTGAAAGAGAATTTTATGAGCAATTTGGCATTGAGCCTAAAGAACATCCCTGGTTAAAGCCTGTACGAAAAGGGATTGCAGGAATTGACAACATTGAAATTCCTTATAAGTTTTTTAATATGACTGGTGAAGAGGTTCACGAAGTAGGTGTCGGTCCAATTCACGCTGGAATAATTGAACCGGGATATTTCAGGTTTTCTTGCCACGGTGAAAAAGTACATTACCTTGAAATTGAACTTGGATTCCAGCATCGCGGGATTGAAGATTTATTTATTAAGAATTATGAAAACCCGTTTTTTCTTACTAAACTTTCTGAATCAATTACAGGCGATACTGTAATCGGACATTCAGGTACATTTGTACGAGCTATGGAATCTCTTTCAAATGTTAGCATATCGAGAAGAGCGAAGTCAATTCGCACAATAATGCTTGAACTTGAAAGAATTGCAGTTCATCTTGGAGATATTTCGGCTCTTTCTGGTGACGTTGCATATTTAACGGGTAATTCCGTATTTGGAGCTCTTCGGACAAAAATAATAAATACTACAATGTCAATTTGCGGGAATAGATTTGGACGAGGATTAATGACATTAGGGGGAGTCAATTACGATATCTCTTTTGAACTTAAAAATAAAATCAATACAACGTTGGATTGGCTGAATGATGAAGTAACGCTTGCTGCCGAAGTATTGTTCTCTTCAGCTTCAGTACTTGAAAGGTTTGAACAAACAGGCGTTATTGGAAAAGATACTGCACTGGAAATCGGAATGGTTGGACCCGCAGCCAGAGCAAGCGGAGTTGTTATCGATGCCCGCTCCGATCATCCGTTCGATGCTTATGAATATTTCACAGTACATAAATTAACTTTAGATTCTGGGGATGTGTTTGCAAGAGCATATATTCGGTATATAGAAATACAGCATTCAATTAAAATAATTAAGGAGCAGTTAAATAATCTTCCGGAAGGGGAATTGAAAAGTAAAAGTAATACACTTCAAAATGATAGCTTATTAGTATCGATTTCGGAAGGATGGAGAGGTGAAATTGTTCACGTAATAATTACCGATTCTTCGTGTAATTTAAAACGTGTGAAAATAAAAGACCCTTCTTTCCACAATTGGTTTGCTTTAGCCCTTGCTGTACAGGAAGAAGGAATTTCCGATTTCCCGTTATGTAATAAAAGTTTTAATCTTTCTTATAGCGGATTTGATTTATAAAATATAAAATAGAATATTTTGTTGGACTTATTAATATTACGACTGCATCATGGATATCAAGCCATTAAGGACATTTCCAATGCAAAACTATCAGATGCCCATCGCGGCTTTCCCGTTATTGACGAGAGTAAATGTATTGATAATTGTCGGGAATGTGAAAGCATTTGTCCAACCGGTGCTATTAAAATTAAACCTTTATCGGTTGATATTGGAAAATGTATATTCTGTAGTGAGTGTGAATCATTTTGTACAAACGGGACAATTAAATTTATTAATGAATATAAACTTGGAAGTGCCGAACGAAACAAATTGATTATTCCTTCAGGAAAATCTTTTGCGAATTATCACTCCGAAGCAATAAAAGCAAGAAAGGAAATTCACAAATTATTTGGACATTCGCTAAAATTACGGCAGGTCTCATCTGCCGGTTGTAACGGCTGTGAAATGGAATTATCTGCATGTGGAAATGTGAATTTTGATATGGGAAGATTCGGAATTGATTTTGTAGCATCTCCCCGCCATGCAGATGGAATTGTTATTACCGGTCCCATATCTAAAAATATGGCGGTAGCATTAGAGGATGCATACAATAGTGTTAATCACCCGAAACTTGTAATTGCTGTTGGTGCCTGTGCGATTAGTGGGGGAATTTTTACGGAATCGTCAGAATTAAATCGTGAATTTTTAGAGAAAGTAAAAATTGATTTATATATTCCCGGTTGCCCACCCCACCCTCTAAATGTTATTAATTCTATTATTGATTTCATCGGAAAAAAATAAATCTTAACACAACAATTCTAAAAGTTATTTGGCTTTCTTATGCTTTGTGAATCCTCTTTTGATATGGTTACTCTTATAAATGAAATCAACCATATTAATAATTATATTGATTAGATAAAATCAGATACAGCAATACTGATTTTATCGACTTCAAAAGTTCAGCAGAATATTCGATGATACAGGTTTCCCCTTTGATTTTTATGCCCTTTATAGAAAATGCTTTTAAATATGGTAGCATTCTGATGGAAAAACCGGGAATTAAAATTAATCTTGATATTAAAGATACAGATTTATGTTTCGAAGTTACAAACTGCGTTAAGAAAATTAAAAACTCCAATACTTTAAATGTTGGCTTTGGTACAAATATGATTAAACATCGTCTCGATTTATTATTCGAAAATAATTACAATTTAAAAATAATAAACGAAAACGATAATTATACCGTTAAATTGAATATTAAAACTCATATATAAATATTCAATATTTTAAATAATAAAATTATTTCATTATAATCAATCGACTGCAAACTTATTTTGACACAAAACAAAAGCTCTGTAAATGCTAATATTTACAGGGCTTTTGTTTTGCACGCCCAAAGGGACTTCTGCCGCGGCGGATAATCTTAACCGTGAAAGAGTCTTACGAAACCTTAAAAACAGCTTAAAATCACATTTTATGAAAAATAATTTACATTAGTATACCTCAGATTACACAAGATTACCTCAGATTGCACGAGAATTACTGACATAAAAAAGCCGTTCGGTCGAAGACCCGCTGGTGGCGGGTGAGGAACGGCTTAATAAAATACCCCAAAAAAATATAATATCACTTTAAACTAGAAATCAATATTTAAAATCTTTAATTTTTCCCATCTACATTTTTCTGGTATTTCTATATTCGGTGGTTTCTCATGAAGAATATCAAATTCGCCGAGTGAAGACTTAAGTGTACAGTAAATATAATTATCTCTCGATAAAAACATATCCCAAATATATCTTTTACAACTATCACATTGAGATAAATCCTCTGAAAAAATTTTATCACCGTTTTTTAAGTCTATTTTAATAATATTTTTAATTGATTTATAAATCATTTTTCCATTATATATAAAGAACTTATTTGCAGGTATGTATCTTTCTAACTTAAAACTAAATTTGAAAATATTTGCATTAGCATCAATGCTATATAACTCCCCTTCGGTGGTAAGCAAATATAAAGTGTCATTATTAATATCAAAACGAGAAGAGGTGAAACCATTTTCTTTATCGCCTACTCTAAATAATAATCTATTACCTGTGGAATTCAATTCGTATAAGGATAAATAAAATATACTATTCACTGCTTCTACTGTTTTCATCATAGGTCTGTTATTCAAAATAAAAAAATCTGGATTCCCAAAAAATTTAGTATTAAACGAATATTTTAATTGAAAACTATTGTTTTTATAACAATAAACATAATTAATTATTGAGTCTCCATTATTATATCCATCAACTTTAAAATGAAACCAAGGAATACTATCCTTATCAACAAAATAACTCATAAATCTCTTCTTTTTCCCTTCTATATTCAATTTATAATTATAAATAGTATCATTGTGAATTCTCAGTAGATAGTCTGTAGCATAAAAACCAATCCAAACATCCTCGTAACATGCTGGAAATAAAGTTAAAAAATAATTTAAACCATTTGTATCTCCGTTAGATAAAAAATTCGATAATATTCCTGAAGAGTTTGTATCCAATTTGTAATATCGAGTCTCCTTATTATTAATTCGCATTAACCCTTTTGAAGGAAATGCCCAAAAACTTTCATTTGTAAATGATAAGTTATGCATAAATGAATCACCAAACAGATTCTCAATATCTTTATTAGTATTATATTGAGAAAAAGAAATTCCGTTTATAAAAAAAATAATGAAAAATAATTCAAAATATTTCACTGATTTATATTTTATCATTTCTATTAAATTATATAATTAAAAAATAATATTTTTGAAATAATATCTAAAAATATTTCAACTTATCCCGATACTATTTTACCGTTTAGTATCGGGATAAGATTATTAATAAATTACCATTTTATTAAAATTCAACATACATATCATCTTCATGAAGAAGATTATAATTATTTCCTTATAAACATTGCATCATTTTTCTTCCCATAACGGAAATATTTTATCGTCTTTTCATTATACAAATCAACTTTATAAATATATTCATTCCTTATACTATATATTTTACTTAATCGTCCTCTCTTAGTCTACCGTAATACAAATACCATTTATCTTTTAATTTATAATAAAGACTGTCCTTTTCATGTTTGTTTTTTACATCATAAGCAATTAAACCGTCAAAACTATACTTTTTCTTTTCGAATTTATTATTCCAATTTGGAATGGTTTCAGATTTTATCTGTTTAAGTTTAAAATGAAAATCAATTCTATTATTTAACGAATCCTTATATATATCAGTTACATCTAACTCATCACAGATTTTTTTAACTTTTAAAAAATCTTTATAAAAATTTATAGGCAACTCTTTTAAACTATAAATCTTAGGGGTTTTAAAATCGCTTATTTCAACTTTGTTAAATAAATTATATATAATGTTTACATTAACAGTATCTTTATGAAAATAGTATAAATGATTTAACTTCCCATAATAACTAAAATCTATTTTTTCAATCTCAGGTAATCTGTTTTCAATATTATTGAAATATTCTTGTAATGGTATACCTTTGTCCCAGTGATAGTAAAACATAAATAACACAGTAAACACAAAAAAAACTAATACTAATGCAATTTTTTTATTCATTACTTTTATTTATTTATTTGAATAAAAACCGGCTTTAATTGCAGCCTGGTCATAAGGTGAATCCCATCCATTATTAACCATTAAGCTATGTAATTCAGAACCCGCTACAACATCCCAATAAATGAAACCGAGTTCACTCATACCTCTTCCCCATAAAAAGTTTTCTGCATCCATTGAATTGTAAGTTAATGCTTGAGACGGAAATATATAAAAACCACCTTTGTCATAAGCTACATCATCCTCTGAAAAACCTAAATCTTTCATTTCTTTTGCTAAATCTTGTGTATAATTCCTCAATGAAGTCCATGCCGCATAAATATTCTTACACCCCATTAAACTCCAATTATACACTCCTGAACTCTGCATGTATTGATTGATATCGCTACTTGTTTTTATAAAAACAATTTGGGTCTGATAATGCAAAATCCAGATTATCGGGATTTTCAAGACTTATATACCTGTAATCAGGAAAAACATTTTTGACAAGAGTTGTTTTTCCTGATTGTCTTGGACCTGTAACGGCTAAAACCGGAATTTTTTTTGATAAGGCTAATAATCTTCCGGATATTTCTCTTTTAATCATTTTATGCTAATTAGAAATGTAACTTCTAAATAACATAATCATTGCTTTTCATATTTTCAATAGTTAAATTCTGAATTGAAAATAAAATATATCCCCGGTAAATTGAACTGCATTCGTAGCACAGTCGGTAGAGTAGCTGACTCTTAATGATTTCAAAAGCCCCAAATGCTCCCAAAATAACAGTCGATTTTTACAATAAAGGAAATAAAAAAGCCGCTTAATTTAAACAGATATTAAACACATAAAAAAATCGTTGATTAAAATAAAACCCTGCCTAATTAAAAGGAAATGTAAAAAAAATAGTATGCAAGGTTCATCTTATGAATACTAATTTTTTAATTTGCCTGTTATTTATTTTATCAGTACCATTCTCTTTACAGCTGTGAAGCTCTTTTCACCTTCTACCTGTATCCTATATAAATAAACTCCGCTTGGATATTGAGTTCCATTAAATTCAACATTGTATTTTCCGGATTTTTTTATCTCGTTAACAAGTGTCTGAATTTCTCTACCGAGTAGATCATAAATTACTATTTTGACAAATCCTTCATTCGGCAAGTTATATTTAATATTAGTAACCGGATTAAAAGGATTCGGGTAATTTTGTTCTAACGAAAATTTTTCCGGGACTGAATTTATTACATTATTAACATCATTAATAATACCTCGATATCTATAGATATCCCCTGAAGCCAATCCTGCCCATCCACAATTTACATTTGCTAAAGTCAGTGCGTTTACGCAACTTTGGGAAGGAAGAATTGATTGTATTGTAAAACTTGCACCGTTATCACTGCTGAAATAAATCGAACCATTTGAATCGACCATACCTCCAAGCCAAATATAAGGATACCCCGGAACGGACTTAACTGCATACTGTGTACCATATGGCACAAAACTACCCGAATACCAGGAAGCTCCTCCGTTAGAAGATATCTGATTTGCATCAGGTAGCCACATCGTATTTACAATTGCAACACCATTATTATCATTTGTAAATGCAAGTCCAAATATATTATCTGTCCCTGGAGTTGCCGAAGCTATAAATCCTCCCTTGAGACTTCCTTTATATATCTTTGCATTATTTGTTCCAAACCATATATGACCCGTATCTATAGCAGCATAAGAATTACTATATCCTGACTCCAAGTTTTCAGAAGAAAATCCAGCAGATGTCCAATTGTTACCTGAATTAGTTGTCCAGTAATAGCACCAAATGTTATTTGTTGGGTCTCCAAGTACAAACCCGGTATTGTGATTAAAAAAATGTATCGCATCGATAAAAGTCGTTATAGGATACGGTAATGCAACAAATTCCCAGTTAACACCTGCATTTGTTGTATGATATAAATTTCCGTCCCCTCCGCCAACCCATGCTTCCAAAGAACTTACTCCAAAAATTGAATACAATGCTCCGATTGTATATGAAGAAATTTCACCTGTAACGTTAATCCAATTTGCTCCGCCGTTAGTAGTTCGTAGTACACTCGGTGAGCCACCG
>JBAZEQ010000119.1:0-7919 GCA_041653855.1 Ignavibacteria bacterium
TATTTTACAAAAATATAACAAAATTGCCGTTATAGGTTTTTCTGATAACCCATCGAGGGACAGTAATAAAATTGCATTTTATATGCTGAGCAAAGGATACACTGTCTATGGGGTAAATCCAAAACTCGAAGGACAAAATATAAATGGGATTCAGTGTTTTAAATCAATAAAAGATATTCCCGAACAAATCGAAATTGTAGATATTTTCAGAATATCCATTGCTGTTTTACCCATTGTTCAGGAAATATTGAAATTAAATTATAGACCGAAAGTAATCTGGACTCAATTCGGTATTATTAATGCTGATGCTAAAATGCTTGCTATCGAAAACGGCTTCGAATATATTGAAGATAAATGCATTTTTATTGAACATTCAAAACTATAATAAATTGGAAAAGAAAAATTTTTTTAAATCGAAAATATTTTTTAGCCTGCTCTCGTTTTTTATTCCATTAGCGGTATATATTAAGACATTAGCCCCTACTGTGTCTTTTATCGATTCGGGTGAACTTGCTACTGTATGCATAAAGCTTGGAGTTGCCCATCCAACAGGGTATCCGCTTTTTACTGTTATAGGTCATTTGTTTTCTCTTCTACCATTTGGTGAAGAGGTTTACCGTTTGAATTTTATGTGTGCGGTATTATCTTCACTGGCACTTGTTGTATTTTTTAATTTACTTGTTTTTGTCTTAAGAGATTTCAATATCGAGCAAAACCAGAATGATAAGAAGTCTGGTTCACATAAAACAGGTTTTAATGATTTTATTATTTTCTTAATATCACTTGCAGGAACACTTTTACTTGCTTTTTCGGTTACATACTGGAATATTTCCAATTCACTCGAGGTATATTCTCTTCATCAACTGCTAATAATATCTATCATTTTTGTTATTTTAAAAGCTGCAAATGAATCGAATAAAAAAGACTCAAAAGCAGATATTTACTGGCTCTTTTTTGCTTTTCTTCTCGGTCTGAGTTTTTCGAACCATCTCTCGACTATTTTTATGAGTCTCGGATGTTTATATTTTTATTTTGCTATAAATCGCTTTAACGAGGTTTCTTTTAAAAGAATAGCAATTATGGCTATTCCTTTCCTTATTGCCTTTTCTGTGTACGTTTACTTTCCAATCAGGGCTGATAATCCGGTCATTAGCTGGGGATATCCCGCTAATTTAAGTAATTTCATCAGGCATTTCACGGGAAAACAATTTAGTGTATGGATGTTCTCCTCGTCTGATGTTACATCAAAACAATTCAGCTATTTTATTTCAAGTTTTCCTAAAGAGTTTTATTATGTTCCGCTTATACTTGCTGTATTTGGATTAATTAGAATATTTAATCTGCAAAAAAAATTATTTTATTTCACTTTTCTGCTTTTTGGTTTTAATGTGCTTTATGCAATTAATTATGATATTCACGATATAGACTCATATTTCATTCTTGCTTATATAGTATCCGTAATCTGGATTACGTTTGGTATATTGTTTTTCGTACAAAAATTTAAAAATGTAAGTTTGCAACTTGCTTTTGCTTCGGTTCTTATTGCTTTAATTCCACTTTACGGAAATTATAAGACTAACGATGAAAGTATGAACTATTTTGTAAAAGATTATACAATGAATGTATTTAAATCTGCGAAACCGAATTCACTTATTCTTTCAACTCAATGGGACTTTTTCGTTTCCGCATCTATCTATTATCAGTATGTAAAAGGAGAAAGGCAGGACTTAACTATTATCGATAAGGAATTGCTAAGGAGGAGTTGGTATATTAGGCATATTCAAATGCATTATCCGGTTGTCTACGATAGGTCAAAAATTGAATTCGAAACTTATTATACAGAGTTACTGAAATTCGAAAATGAAACATCCCGTTATACCAATCCTAAAACAGAAGCAGATAAAAACGAACTTGTCAAAATTAATATTGCTTTCATAGCACTTCTAAATAGCCTGGTCGATAAAAATTATAACGATAAGTTTATATATACTACTTTCGAAATCGAAAATATTCAGAATGAAAAATTTGCTAAAGATTATGGACGGGTGCAGGAGGGAGTCTTGATAAGAGTAATAAAAAATATTAATGATTATAATGATTTCTCCGAGCCTGATTTAACCTATACAATTACGGATAATCCTGATTATTATCATCACTTTATTATGAATTCTTATTATAATGCGTATATGTATCGTGCAAATTATCTTATTAATAAATCTCGTTTCGATGATGCCGAATTGCTTGTGAAAAAAGCAACGGAGATATTACCCAATGAAAGGCAGGCAATGCAACTTTTAAATAAAATTAACCAATTAAAAGCTTTACCAAAATAGTTCATTGTCATTTAGATTTATTTTAATATTATTTTTTTCCCTTAATAATTTATGTGCATTAAAAGCAGATTGGGTTTCAGATTTTATTAGTAAAAAAGAAAACGATACCGTAAAAATATTTATAGATAGAATAGTAATTTTCGGAAATGAAGTTACAAAGGATGAGGTTATCCGCAGGGAAATGGGAACGAAGGAAAACAGTATACTGGATATCGAAACTCTAAAAGAAGATATCGAGAGATTATATAATCTCGGGCTTTTTACTAAAATTGACGTGATGCCTTTGCCTGTCGGAGATAATAAATTCAATATTGTTATAACGGTCGAAGAATCTTTTTATTTAATACCAATTCCAATACTAAATATTAAAGAAAGTGATTTCAGCAAAATACAGGTTGGTGCAAATGTCCTCTGGCGAAATTTCAGCGGTATGAACCAGACTCTCGGGCTTAGCTTTGCACTTGGATATGAACCATTTGTAAATCTTTATTATTTTAATCCCTGGCTTGGAAAAAAAAGCCACTTCTTTACATCTTTGAATTTGAGCTACTATAAGACTGTAAATAAAAGTATTTCTTTTGGTAATAATTCAAATGAAATTCAGAATAAATCCGATATTGCTAAATACGACAATCTGAATTTCAAAGCGGAATTTTCACTTGGGAAGTATTATTCAAAATATTTTTCTGTATCATCCTTGATTGGTTATAACTCTCTTACTGTTTCCGAGTATCAGTCGGGCAGGACAGTATCCTCATCAGGCAAGGATGAATTTCTTATGCTTAGTTTCAACTTGAATTTTGATAAAAGAGATAACATATTTTATACAACTTACGGCTCATATTTTAATGCAAAATATATACGCTATAATTCATTTAATAATGAAATTGGTTTTAATAAGTTTTCCCTGGATTTGAGAAAATTTGTTCCTGTAAAAATGGCAAAAGATTATTATATTACTCTTGCATCGAGGGAATTATATTCAATGCCTTTTGGTGGTAATGTGCCGACATATTTAAATGAGGTAATCGGGTTTGATAACCTTGTAAGAGGGTGGAACGGAAAGGTAATGAACGGGGAATATATATTTTGTTCTTTCAGTGAAATCAGAATACCTGTTTTAAAACCATTTTTTGTTGAAGGGAAAAATCATCTTATTATTAATAAACTTCCTGTATTTAAAGACCTGTCATATAAATATGGTTTTTTCATAACACCATTTTTTGATATAGGTGCAGTCTGGAATCGTTCCGATAATTTTGGGAAGACACAATTCAGGAGTGGTTATGGCTTGGGAATAGATGCTATGTTTCCGTTTAATATAGTCGGAAGGCTCGATTTTGCATTAAGAAATCAGAATAGTAAATTTTATTCGCAATTTATTTTTTTCCTTAACGCTTCTTTTTAATTATGGAATATTATTATACTCCGGTGTCAAATGTGGATTTAAAGAATAATACGCTTGTTCTTGATGACTTTGAACATAAACATTTAGTCAAAGTATTAAGAAAAAAAATAGGGGATTCAATAAAAATTACCGATGGCTTAAGGAACATTTTCGATTGCAAAATAGTTAAAATATCGGGCAATAGCATTGTATGCGAAATATTGGAAAAGAAGTATAATCTTTATGAACCTGAAATAAATCTGAAACTATTTATTGCACCGCTTAGAAATAACTCCCGCTTTGAATTTGCTGTTGAGAAAGCAGTTGAACTCGGGGTTAATTCTATACATCCTGTTATAACGGAATTTACCATTAGCAAAAGTTCTTTATCAGAAACGAAATTAGATAGATATAAAAAAATTATTGTTTCCGCTATGGGTCAATCACAAAGATGTTATTTACCGGGTTTTGATAATGTGATTACGTTTGAAAATATGATTATTTCAACAAAAGATTCTCCGAACAAAATTGTTATGTATGAATATGCTGATAGTAATAGGAAATCTTTAATTGATAAAAGTATAAATGAAATTTCGCTTTTAATCGGTCCCGAAGGGGGATTTTCGAAAAAAGAAATTAATTTACTTATAAATAACAAATGGCAGGTACATTCGCTCGGTGATAGAAAAATCCGTGCGGAAACCGCCGCAATAGTATCGATTTTTGAACTTTTAAAATAATTTAAAAATTGATAAATTAAGGAATAATACACGTTTTGAGAAAAATATTTTTAAAACTAAATACTAATAAAATTATGAAAATTAAATTACTGATTCTTGCTTTATTGCTTACATTTTTTGCTTCGCAATCGAATGCTCAGTTCGATAAACCTGTATTCCAACTTGGCGTGGGTCTTGTTAATCCCGATATGCAGTTGCGAGGAAATGATTATATAAACTATACAGATAGATTTCGTTACTATAGTCAAGTTCTTGGCGTTGATACGACTTTTATATTGCCTTACCAAATTGCTCTTGTGGATTCTAATCTTATGACTACAAATTATGGT
Source organism: Ignavibacteria bacterium (assembly GCA_041653855.1). Taxonomy (GTDB): domain Bacteria; phylum Bacteroidota; class Ignavibacteria; order Tepidaquicellales; family Tepidaquicellaceae; genus FEN-1279. Next base: position 4,790 of record JBAZEQ010000119.1, read on the forward strand.
GCTAAAACAGGTTTTTATATAAACGGAACTGCTAAAATTAATATAGATAAATACGAAACAGTTCGTCTTGTCGGTTCATTGAGCTTCAGTGCCTTTAATGCTTTTCAACCGACAAAATCTGGATATATTCCTTACATAACTCAATCATATTTAATGCAAAGACCTATAGACTATGATTATTCATTAAATAATTTTGGGTTAGCTATTGGCGTTGAAGTAGCTCCACTTGCTTTTACAAAAATTGTTTCACCATTTGTTGGTGCAAATCTTACATTTAATTTTCTTAATGCAAAACTTTCTCGTACAACAGGTCCTAGTGATTCTGTAAACATTACATTTACTGATTTTCGTATGGGAATGAACCTTAATGCAGGTATTGAGTTTCGTGTAAATCCGCAATGGGGATTTTTAGTTGGTGCAAAATATGATTTCGGAAATTTATTATTCAAGAATACAGACAGATCATCGATGCAAGAATGGGGAACATCAAATGCATCTTTTAATGATGAGCAAGGATATATTAGCTCTAATTTATATGATCCTCCGGGTAGTCCGTTCAGAACGAATATAAAAACTACAGGTAAAACAATGAACTGGGCAACTTTCTATATCGGTGTGAATTTCTATCCTTCGATAAAAACAACGAAGAAGTAAGTTTTTAAAAAAAGTATATATAAAATAAAAAGTCGGCGGCTATATGCAGTCGACTTTTTTTATTATTAAATATTTTAATAATATCAAAACCACACCTGCAATCACTACCGTAGCATAGTCTTGAATAACACCGGTTTGTATTTTTCTCCAGTCCATACTTAGCTTTGCAAAATAATTTGCTATACCGTTTACAGCTCCGTCAATAATTTTTACATCAAAAATATTCCATAAAAATTTATCCGACGTAACCTGAATAGGTTTCACAATTGTTGTCTCATAAATTTCATCGATATAATATTTCCTTTCGAGAATCTTTCCGAAACCTTTTTCTTCTTTAAATTCTTCCTTTACAGAGAATTTTTTAAATGCAAAATAAATAGATGCAACTGCAACTAATATAGAAATAACTACAAATAAAAGTTCTATCATTTCTGTATGCTCTGAAATGTTACTGCTATATGTTTGAGAAATTAAATTTGAATTTTTAAAAACAGGCTCGAACCAGATTTCTAATAAATTTGGAACTCCGAGATAATGAGGGATTCCGATAAATCCTCCTATTACGGAAAGTACTGCCAGTATGATTAAAGGAATTGTCATAACCTTTGGTGATTCGTGTGGCTCTGTATGTTTTTCATCATATCGCGGTTTTCCGAAAAATGTCAAACCAACTAAGCGGAACATATAGAATGCAGTTAATCCCGCAGTGAATAAAACAATTACATAAAATATTATTCCTGCATTCTCAAATGTCTTCCAGAGTATTTCATCTTTACTGAAAAATCCCGAAAGGGGAGGAATACCGGATATTGCAAGTGCTCCGGTTATAAACGTAAGGTATGTAACCTTCATCTTTGTTTTCAGTCCGCCCATTTTAGTTATATCTTGCTCTTCGTGCATTCCGTGAATTACAGAGCCGCTTCCGAGGAAAAGTAATGCTTTAAAAAAAGCATGGGTTACAAGATGAAATATAGCAAGCCAGTATATCCCTGTTCCCAGTGCAATAAACATAAAACCAAGCTGGGATATTGTTGAATAAGCAAGTATTTTTTTTATATCATTTTGCTTTAGTGCTATAGATGCAGAAATAAGTGCTGTTGCAATACCAATAATTAAAATTATATTTGATGCTATAGGGGATAGCGTATATAAAACTGAACATCTTGCAATCAGATATACTCCTGCCGTAACCATAGTAGCAGCGTGAATAAGTGCGGATACGGGCGTAGGACCTGCCATTGCATCCGGCAGCCATACAAAAAGCGGTATCTGTGCCGATTTTCCTGTGGCTCCAAGAAAAAATAATAGTGCTATTGCAAGAAGAAGAGGACTATTCAAATACATACCGTTTATGCTTCCAAGAAATGTCGAAATATCAAGTGTACGAAAATTTACGAATACAATAAACATCGCAATCATAAATCCAAAATCACCAATCCTGTTTACTATAAATGCCTTCTTTGCCGCATCTCCGGTGAATTTCTTTTCATACCAGAATCCTATTAATAAATAAGAGCATAAACCTACACCTTCCCAGCCAAGAAAAACGAGAAGGAAATTATCAGCTAATACTAAGTTAAGCATTGCAAATATAAACAGATTCATAAATGCAAAAAACTTTGCAAACCCTTTATCACCGTGCATATAGCCTATAGAATAAACGTGTATTATAAATCCAACCCCGGTTACAACCAAAACCATAACTATAGATAGCGGATCAACTAAAAAAGAATAATTTATTGTCAGGAATCCTGTAGTTATCCACGGAAAATAATTAAAAATTATTCTTCTTGATTCAGGTGGTAAACCGGATAATTCGAAGAAAGAAATTATAGCAAGTAAAAAGGGGATAAATACTGCTAAAGAGCCGATTATACCGGAGATTCTTTCTGACTTTATCTTGCTTCCAAGTAATCCGTTTAATAAAAATCCTATAAGTGGTAAAAGTGGTATTAAAATGAAATAATTAGCCATTATTGGATATTTTTACCATTTTAAAATATTAATTTCATCTATATTTAATGTATTCTTATTCCTGTATAATGATATTACTATTGCAAGCCCCACAGCCGCTTCTGCCGCCGCTACTGCCATAACAAAGAAAACAAAAATCTGACCCGTAGCGTTTCCGAGAAATGCCGAAAAGGATACTAATGAAAGATTAATCGAATTTAACATCAATTCTATCGACATAAAAATAATAATCGCATTACGCCTTACTAAAACTCCTATAATTCCTATCGTAAATAGAACTGCGCTTAATATTAAAAAATAATTTAATTCAAACATAATAGTTAAAATAAAAAATAATAAAATCAAAATAAATCTATAAAAGTTAATCCTCATTATTTTGTCATTCCTTTATGTTAAAATGCAAGTCTCATAATAGAGCATAAAAATTTATGACAAGTCTTTTATTAGCGGTCTAACTATTTTTATTAGCCGCAAGTTCTATTTATTATGTCTAATATATCGG
>JBAZEQ010000120.1:0-7852 GCA_041653855.1 Ignavibacteria bacterium
TATAATTGACTTTAAATCTAAAACATAAAGAAATCAATGAAATCTCCGCTCTTGCAGTTAAACTAAACATAGAAGTATTTTTAGTCGGTGGATATGTGAGAGATAATATCCTCGAGATAGACTGCACCGATATTGACATTATGGTGATTGGTGATGCAATTTCCTTTGCAGAGAAAGTTGCAAAAATATTTAAAACCAAACTTTCGGCAATATATAAAAATTTCGGAACAGCATTATTAAATATTAATAATCTGAAACTCGAATTTGCATCTGCAAGAAAAGAAAGCTATAAAAGAGATTCAAGAAAACCTGATGTGATTTTGTCAAATTTAACCGATGATTTATCCCGAAGAGACTTTACTATTAACGCACTTGCCGTATCATTAAGCGGAGATAATGAAGTAATAGATTTATTTGGTGGACTGAAAGATTTAGAAAAAGGAATTATAAAAACGCCCCTCGACCCCGAAAAGACTTTCGATGACGACCCGCTAAGAATGTTAAGAGCAATCAGATTTGCTTCGAGGTTTAATTTTTCAATCGAGCAAAATACTTTAAATGCTATTGCAAAATATAAAGACAGATTAAAAGATAATATTGTGTCGCAGGAAAGAATAACAAATGAATTTTTAAACATACTTGAATCCGAAGCACCATCGATTGGTTTAAATCTTCTTTTCCTTACCGGTTTACTCGATATATTTTTCCCTGAAGTTACTAAACTTGCAGGAGTTGACCAGAGAAAAGACTATCATCACAAAGATGTATTTCATCACACTTTGCAGGTTTTGGATAACACAGCAAAGAAAACAAATAATGTTTGGTTAAGATTTGCCGCACTCGTTCACGATATTGCAAAACCAAAGACAAAAAGATTTATTGAAGGAACAGGCTGGACATTTCACGGGCACGAAGAGCTGGGTGCAAGAATGATGAAGAAAATATTCGAGAAAATGAGACTCCCCTTAACTCAATTACCGTATGTTGAAAAACTTATAAGGCTACATTTAAGACCAATTCCGCTTGCAAGCGATGATGTTACCGATTCAGCAATAAGAAGACTTGCCGCAGAAGCAGGTGAAGACCTCGAAGATTTATTAATATTGTGTAGAGCAGATATTACATCAAAAAATCCAGAGAAGATGAAAAAATTTATGAATAACTATGAAATAATCGAGAAGAGAATAGTTGAAGTACAGGAAAAGGACCAGCTAAGAAACTTCCAATCCCCAATCAGAGGAGAAGAAATTATGAAGATATGCAACTTATCCCCTTGTAAAACTGTTGGAACAATAAAGAAAGCGATTGAAGAAGCTATATTAGAAGGGATTATACCTAATGATTATGATAAAGCAAAGGAATACCTCTATAAAATCAAAGATGATATATTAGAAAAATAGAATTAATTCACAGTTACCTAATTAGAACAAAACATTCGGCATTTTCGGGTTACCAAGCTCCAGCTTGGTAACCAATATAAATATTTATACTATTTCTTATACGTTACCTTTTTCGGGTGAGTAAATTGTTTCATCCCGTCTATTCCTCCGTGGTAACCGAAGCCGCTCTCCTTGATACCCACCCAGGGAGTTCCCGATGTACCGCCAACTTCCCTATTAATACCTATCATCCCGGTTTCGATTTTGGAAGCAATTTCCCTTGCACGTTTATAATTATTTGTCCAAATAGTAGCTCCAAGCCCATACCTGGATTTATTAGCTTTTTCTATCGCCTCCTCCACATTTCTTACTCTTTGTATTGCAATAACAGGTCCGAACGTTTCTTCGGTCATAATATCTTGCTTCTCGCTTACATCAACTATTAATGTAGGTTCAATGAAATATCCCTTGCCTGCGATTTTATTTCCGCCATATAAAACTCTTGCACCTTTTCTTCTTGCTTCTTCAATTTGCTTTATCACTTGGTATCGTTGAGTTTCATTTGCCATTGGACCAATATCAACATCATCGTTAATTTTTCCGACTTTCACTTTTTTAATATTTTCAAGAACTAATTTTTCAAATTTTACGGCAATTTTATCATCAACATAAATTCTTTCGATTGAAGTACACATTTGTCCGCAATTATTAATTGAAGCATACACAGCATGCTCAGCAGCTTTTTTCAAATTGGCATCTTTTAAAACAATCATAGGGTCTTTTCCTCCGAGTTCGAGAATAAGCCTATTGAGTCTTTTAGAACATTCTTCCATAACTTTTTTACCGATATCTCTGGACCCTACAAAAGTTACCATATCAATATCACATTGCAGTAACATCTCACCAACCTCTTCAGCACCCTGAATTAAATTTATTACACCTTTTGGTAAATGTTTGTTAAAAATTTCAAATATTATTTTTCCTGTTAAGGGCGAATATTCAGATGGTTTAAAAGCAACACAATTTCCAGCAAGCAGTGCCGGAATTATAAATGTAATCGGTATTTCAAAAGGAAAATTCCATGAGGTAATCACTGCAACAACACCAATCGGAACTCTGTGAACTTCAGTAATCAATGACTTCTCCTTATAAATTTCAGTCTTAAACGCCTTTTCCGATAATTTGATATTGACATCTATGGATTCAATTGCCGATAAAACTTCTTTTTGTGCATTCTTAAAGACTTTTCCCATTTCATTAGAGATAGTATCAGTAATACTGTCTTTTTCTTTTAATAAATCTTTTTCAATTTTTCTGATGCTTGCAATCCGGTTTTTTAAAGAAAATTCACTCCATGTTTTGAATGCTTTTCTTGCAAGTTTCACATTAGAAGCAACTTCACCGGGCGAGGATATTTTAATTTTTTCAATAACATCACCTGTAGAAGGATTATGGTCATTAATGAATTTCTGTTTCAGCATCATTATATAAAAGTATTAAGATTTATTTATAAAAGTTTTTTGAACAGTCCCAATATTCCCTGTTTCCATGCTATTCTGTGTGTTACACCCGTTCCTTTTTGAATTGTATGTTTATTATCCAGATACCACTGATAGGACCTTATCAGGGCATCTGCGTTTGAATATTTCGGATTCCACCCGAGAGTTTTTTGAGCTTTTTCTATCGAAACGAATGAATCGGTATCCGCAGTTCCGTATATCCATTTGTATAGTGGAGAAAGGTTTAGAATCTCAAAAAATCTTAAAACCGGTTTTATCATCCATGCAGGTGTTCTCATAACTCTTGAACCTGTTTTTGCATAATCGCACATAGCACCAACATCTTCATTAACGGTTTTAAAATCCTTTGCCCCGACATTAAAAACATCATTAACTTTTTCCACAGGTAAAGTAGCACACAAATTTATAGCATCGACAAGGTCATCAACTTCAAAAAGCTGGTAACGATTTTTTCCGTTTCCTATAATTGGAATCTTTGCTCCTGATTCAACCCAGTCATATAAGATTTGGAAAACACCAAGGCGTGCGGTACCTATAAAACTTTTTGGTCGGAGTATACACACATTTAAACCTTTTTTCCTGTAATCCTCGCAGATTTCTTCAGCCTGAATCTTGCTTTTTCCATAAGTACCAACACCAATTCTGGGATTAGTCTCAAAAAGCGGATGTTCTTTCGGAACTCCATAAACGGAAGTCGAAGAAATGAAAATCAATCTACCTACTCCAAGCCTTAAGCAACTGTCACAGACATTTTTCATTCCACCTACATTTGTTTCTAAAATATCATTTTTTTTCCAGAGCGGTAATGCCGCTGCACAATGAATCACCACATCAGCTCCGTTCAATATTTCGTCCATTTGCTTTTGGTCTCTTACATCACCATATATACGACTAATATCTTTATGATAATCTCCTTCAGGAAATGGTGCAATATCGAAAAAAACAGATTCATTAAAATTTGTTATTTCGTTAATTTTTGTACCTATGTGATAGCCGAGAAAACCGGCACCACCTGTAACTACTACTTTCATATTATATTTACCTTTTATAATTTATTAATAATTTCAATTTTTATAAAACGGGACAAATTTTTCCAAGTAAAACTTTTTTCTTTGCACCCGTTGCTGACGGAACATTATTGTAATTTTGTGAAATTGTTTCATTTGCCAATACTGCAAATAGCACAGCTTCTTTATTCTCCGTTGTGATACCTTTATATTTAAGTTTTTTCACATCTGAAAAGTTAAAATACGATTTCAGCGAATTCATAATAACAATATTTTCTGCACCACCCCCGCTCACTAAAATTTCCGATACATTAGAATTTTTTGTAAAGTGTTTTATATTGTAATAAATAGAGTAGGCAGTATATTCGGTAACAGTTCTGATAATATCTTCTTTACAAATCTTTTTGGATTTATTAATAATTTTCTTTAAAAATGTTTTCCCGTAATATTCTCTTCCTGTTGATTTAGGAGGTTTTCTTTTAAAATATTCATCTTCTCTGCAAATATATTCGAATAAGTTTTTATTTACATTCCCTTTTAAAGCAATTTTCGAGTCTTTATCATATTCCATTCCGAAAAACTCTCTGCATAATCCATCGATTAGCATATTACCCGGACCCGAATCGAAAGCAATTACTTCATCAATTTTACAATTTTTTATTAAATAGGTAAGATTTGCAATTCCACCAATATTAATTAAAATTCTGGATTTATATTTATCCGTAAATAATATATAATCGAGATACGGAACCAATGGTGCCCCATCTCCATCCACAGCAACATCTGCATTTCTAAAATCACCCACAGTAACAATTCCGGTTAAATTCGCAATCACAGAGGGGTCGCCAATTTGAAAAGTTGCTTTTGTCTTAATACCAAATTCATTGAAATACCTTGGTATATGGTATATAGTCTGACCGTGAGAGCCTATTAAATCTATTGTTTTAGCTGAAATACTCCTCGATTTAAGAAATTCATTGATTTTTTCAGCAAATAGTCTCCCTATTATGAAGTTTATCTTGCAAATATCCTCTACATTATTTTCATTTTTACGTGAACATTTAAGAATATACTGTTTTAAATTATTTACAATTTTAAAGGATTGAAAATCAAGAACTTGTATCGTGGAATGAATACCAGAGTTTTTAATATTTAACAAAACAATATCGACAGCATCAACGGATGTACCGGAAAGAATTCCTATAACTTTTCTTTCCTTTTTCTTGATTAATTGAATTAAATTCACAGAAATTTTTTACAAATATAGCCGAATTATTTTTCACATTCTATGGATTTTACTGTAACTTATGTAATAAAAACATAGTATATATAAATAGGAAAATATAATGTAATTATTATCATTTATTTTGTGGTTTTTTTTATAGATTTTCCAGAAAAACAATAAACTAAAATGGAAGAATTTAACATAATTGAGAAAAATAACAATGATGTAGCGATTTTGCATCTTGAAGGATTTCTCGATGCTCATACTTCAGTTGAGCTCGAGAAATCTTTTGAAAAGCTAATCAGCGAAAACAAGTTTAAAATCATTGTTAATTTTGAAAAGTTATCTTACATAAGCAGCGCCGGTTTGGGGGTTTTTATGGCGTACATCGAAACGATAAGAAATAATGCCGGAGATGTAAAACTATGTAAAATGAGTGATAAGATTTACAATATTTTCGATATGCTTGGATTTCCAATATTATTTGAGATATATAAGGAAGAAACAGAACCATTAGAAAAATTTAATTGAATAAATAAATTTTGGAATATTCTGACAAAATATCGATTAGTAGTTCGACAAAAAACCTAAAGCAGGTAAGAAATTTCATCGAAGATAGTGCGAAGAAATCTCTATCTGATATTAATGTAATTAACCAGATTATCTTATCGGTAGATGAGGCATGTACAAATATTATAAAACACACTTATAAATTCGACGAAAGCCATATAATTGACATAGAAAATTATATTAAAAACAACCAGTTTATTGTTAAAATATCATATAATGGTGACGAATTCGACCCTAATAAACGTTCACTGCCTGATATGAAAGAATACTTTGCAAAGTATAAAGTAGGAGGACTTGGAATACCTTTAATGAAAAAATTTATGGATAAAATTGAATATATGCATTCTGTTAATGATTTCAATGAATTAATACTTGTTAAGAACATTTAACATTTCAAAAATTTTCTTCTTTTCCGAAAATGGAAAACTCAGACCCAATCAAAAAGCAAATTGAATTAAATTCGTTAATCGAATTTTCGCAGTTAATTAACAGCAATCTTGACCTCGATTTTGTATTCGGAAATATCCTGCTGAGTATTATGGGAAAAATGATGATAACAAAAGGATTGTTCCTTGTTAAAAATCACAATAAAGGTGAAAATGTTTTTATAATAAAAACAGTCAAAGGTTTAAGTCAGAATTATAAAAACAAAGAAATAGAATATGCATTCCCGAGATTATCAATTTTCAATTCGGAAGATTTTAAAGATAAAGATAATTTTTTCACAAAAAACAGTTTTAATTTTTTTTTCAAAATATATTTTACCAATAAACTTTTAGGTGTATTATGCCTGGGGAAAAAAATCAGCAATGATATAATTACAAAAGAAGAAACCATATTCATAGAGACAATGCTGAATATTTCCGCACCTGCAATTGAAAACTCACTAAAGTTTAATGAAATAAAAGTTTTAAATAGCGATTTAAGTACGCAGATAAATCAGCTTAAATCTCTATTCGAATTAAGTAAAGAACTGAACTCTAACTTCCAGGATAGGGATAAAATCATAAAATTATTAAATTATACTTTACTCGGAAATTTCGGAGTAAAAGATTTATTGATATTTTCGAAATTCAGGTCTGAAAAATTTTATCTGTTGAATTACAAGAAGGATTTATATGTAGATGATGAACTTTTAAACTCGCTTGAAGAAATCACCGAACCGGTATTGACGAATGAGAATTCCAATAATTATTGCGTAAACTTTTTAAATAAACAAAATTATAAACTCCTATTCCCCATTAAAAATAACGGTAAAGTTGATTCTATAGTTTGCCTGGGAAGTAAGCTGAGCAAAAAGGATTTCTCTTCTGAAGATTTACAGTTCCTTGAATCGATTCTGAATCTTTCGGTAATATCACTCGATAATACCATACTATTCAACGAATATATAGAAAAACAAAAAATCGAGAATGAACTAATGATTGCAAGAGAAATGCAGGTAGCCCTTCTGCCAAAAGAATTACCCTTAGTAAATAATTACAGGATATCAGCTGTTAATATTCCTGCAATGCAAGTCGGAGGTGACTATTACGATATAATAAAACTTTCCGATACTAAATTCGCATTTGCTATTGCGGATGTTTCGGGAAAAGGGACTCCTGCATCGCTCTTAATGTCCAATATTCAATCCGCAATTCATTCTTTTTTAAAGCTATATGATGAGAATACTTTCGATTTATCGGATGTAACCGAAAAAATAAATGAGTTGATATATGAAAATACTACGGTAGAAAAATTTATTACATTCTTCTGGGGAATCCTCGATTCGGAAAAACATACCTTTACTTATATAAACGCCGGTCATAATCCACCATTACACATTTCGGATAATATCGTAACACTTTTGGATAAAGGTGGATTGATGCTTGGTGTATTGGGAAAAGATGTCCTATACGAATCAGGAGAGATTTATTTAGATGAAAATGATATTATATTATTTTATACCGATGGAGTAACGGAAGCAGTTAACAATAATAACGAAGAATTCGGAGAAGAGAGACTACATAAAACTACTATAGCACATTCGGATAAATCTCCCGATAAAATATTAAATATTATAAATAAGGAAATCGAACTATTCGCAAAAGGATTAAGTCAACACGATGATATTACATTGATAGTTTTAAAGAAAAACAATTAAAATAATTT
>JBAZEQ010000121.1:0-7848 GCA_041653855.1 Ignavibacteria bacterium
TACAATACTTATAGCTGTCGAAAGAAAAGAAAAAGGAAAACTAAAAAATATATACGTTGCAGGTTGTCTTTCCGATAGATACAAATCCGAACTTGAAAAAGAGATTCCCGAAGTAAAAAAATATTTTGGAGCTACGGATAAACATCAAACATTATTGGAAATTCTGAACGAATTTGGCATAGATTATAAAAAAGAACTTTTGGGGGAAAGAATAGTAACTACTCCGGGGCATTTTGCGTATATAAAAATAAGTGAAGGGTGCGATAACCCGTGTTCTTTTTGTGCAATTCCGATTATGAGGGGAAAACATAAATCAAAACCTCTGAAAGAAATTTTAATTGAAGCTCAAAAATTAGCTTCATCAGGTGTAAAGGAACTAATTGTAATCGGTCAGGATACTACTTACTGGGGTTTGGATATTGATGGTAAGAAAAACTTGAAAAGGGTTTTGAAAGAGTTATCGGAAATAAACGGAATCGAATGGATTCGCCTTATGTATGCATATCCATCCGGGTTTCCAATGAATTTAATTGATGAAATAAAAGAGAATGCGAAAATATGCAAATACATAGATATTCCGATTCAGCACATCTCCGATAACGTTCTTAAATCAATGCGGCGTGGAATAACTAAGAAAACGCAAATTGCATTGCTTGAAAAGTTGAGAAAAGAAATACCCGGAATTGCTATCAGAACTTCGATTATGGTAGGATACCCTGAAGAGACAGAAAAGGATTTTGAAGAGCTTCTTGATTTTGTAAAGGATTTTAGATTTGACCGGCTTGGAGTATTTACTTATTCTCGTGAAGAGGGGACTACGGCTTATGCTTTAAAAGACGGGATTCCAAAGAAGGAAAAGATGTTACGGCAAAAATTAATTCTTGATGCACAGAAAAAAAATGCCGAAGAACTGAACTCTTACTCATTAGGTAAAACATTTAAGGTTTTGATTGATAGAAACGAAAATGAATATTATATCGGAAGAACGTATAAGGATGCCCCTGAAGTTGACCAGGAAGTATATGTTTCTAAAGCTAAAAACTTGAAAGTTGGAGATTTTTTTGATGTTAAGATATACGATTGCGAAGAATTCGATTTATTTGGTGAGGTTACAAAATAATAACTTGTATATTATTATTTACATTATGAACTTTATTAAAATAAATAAATAAAAAATTGAAAATATTAATTGAATATTTTCTCATTATTTTTGCTTTTATCCCCTTATGTTCTTATTCACAGATAATCGATAAAAGCCTTAGTAATGTAGATATGGATAAAGAGTATTTTTATCTCGACCCTTTGGTATTCAGCAGCAGGGATAGTTTAAATGCACGACTCGATTTGTATATAGAGTTACCGCTCGAAAATATTCAGTTTAAAAGAAATCGTACTACCGATAAATACGATGCTTTTATTGATTATTTTATAGTCATAAAAAATTCCAAAGGTGAGGTTGTATATAATAGTACTTTTTCGGAAACGATGTCTAACACCGAAAACGAACAGAAAAAAATCTCAGAAAAGAGTGTATATGCTATAAAGCAAATTTTTCTACCCCCCGGAAATTATAAATTAAATTTTTTATTAAAAGATAAAAACAGCCAAAAAGAATATTCAAAAGATTACAATATAGAAGTAAAAGATTTCAGTAAAGGTAAAGTTAACTTCAGCAATATTATGCTGGTTAGCAGTTACAGAGAAGACTCCGAAGGTAAAAAAGAAATCTCTCCCATTGTTAACGGTAACATAGGAAATCTTAAAGATTTCTATTTGTTCTTTGAGGTTTATAATAGTACCGATAGTGTAATTGAATCTTCTTACAATTATAAGGTTATTGACGAAAAGAATAAAACTTTAATCGAAGGAACATATCTTTATTATCCTGATTCAGGTGTAACTAAAAAAATCGAGAAAATTAATACAAACCTATTTATAATAGGGAATTACAAGTTTGAAATTACCGATAAGAAAACCAACGAGGTTGTAGCTTCGAGAAATATATTTTACAGGTGGGACTACTTACCTGTAAGTATGAAAAATCTTGATTTGGCAATATCTCAGTTGATTTATGTGGCTACTTCGGATGAACTTGATAATATCAAAGACGCAAAAACAAAAGATGAAAAGGAAAGAAAATTTTTAAAATTCTGGAAAGATAAAGACCCCTCCCCAAGTACACCCCGTAATGAATTTTTGATTGAATATTATAATAGAATCAAAATTGCAAACGAAAGATATTCACATTATGTCGACGGATGGAAAACGGATATGGGGATGGTATATATAATCTATGGAAATCCAAGTAACATCGAAAGGCACCCGTTCGAATCGGATACGAGACCTTATGAAGTCTGGGAATATTATGACGCAAGAAGAAGATTTGTATTCGTGGATGATACAGGCTTTGGTGATTATCGCCTTACCACTCCGGTATGGGACGAGAGAACAAAGTTCAGGTATTAATATATTTTACTCCTTTTGTTTAAGTATCTCAACAGGGAAATATCAAATGCTGTTTCCGTTGTCAGCAAAATATAATCAATCCTGTTTTTTCTGCACTCTGTTTTATATGTTCCGATGAATTCTTTCATAGCCTCTTTATAAGACTTTTGAACGGCAAACGGTTGCGAATACATTTCTTCGCGTGTCTCTAAATCCACTATGGTCAATGGATTTCCCTCAAGGAAAGAAAGCTCTACAGGGTCGAGTACCTGAAATATTATTACTTCGTTTTTGTTATATTTGAAGTGTTTGAGTGCATTAATCACTTCGTTCTGGTTATCAAAAAAATCGCTTATAATTATTACAAGACCTTTTCTTTTTATCTTTTCGGCAATTTCATTCAGGCTTGCGGCAGTTCCTGTTCTGTGCCGGGATTTAACAGCCGATAATTCTTTTAGAATTAATTTTAAATTTGTCTTTGTTGAGTGTGGAGGAATATGTTTTCGGATTTTTGTATCGTACGTTGTCAATGATACGGCATCTTTTTGCAAAACCATAAGGTATGAAAGCGAAGCCGCAAGATAAGAGGCGTATTCAAGTTTGGAAATCTTTTCTGTTTTTGAATTTTCCGATTTTGTATTTTTTGTTTTACGAAATTTGCTGAATATACCGGAGGTTTTGGATGAAACTTTCAAATCACTCGTTTTGGAATTAAAAGTCATTGACTTGCTGATGTCGAGAAGTATGTAAGATTTTAAATTTGTCTCCTCTTCGAATTGTTTGATATAATATCTTTTTGTTCTGGCGAATACTTTCCAATCCAGGTGCTTTAAATCATCTCCCGGCATATATTGCCGGTGCTCGGCAAATTCTACACTGAAACCGTGATAAGGAGATTTATGTAAACCCGTCATAAATCCTTCTACCACCTGTTTTGCTTTAAGCTCGAGATTTGCAAGCCTTGCTATTACAGAAGGAACTAAGTATTTCCTATAATCGGATTTGTCTGACAAATTTTTTTTATTTTATGTCTTTTCTAAAAAAATTAGGTCAAAATATATCTGCTAAAACAGAATTACTTTGACCTATCAAAATATTTAGTTAAGAATTACTTTTTTACATCAGGATTATCCGTTGTACCGTCATCGACTTTTTGTAACTTCACGGGTGGAGCATCTTTTTTCGGGTCTTCATTTTTACCTTCGTCTTTTTTTGTGTCTTTACTTTCGTTTGTTTCTATTTTTTTGATTATATCTTCAATCGAAGTTCCTGATTCGAGTGTTTGTAGCATAATCTTTGCCGATTCGCTTAATTTTTCATTTGGGTCAGTATCCTGGGGATATTTCTCGATGAATTTTTTGTAAGCATTAATTGCATTCTCTTTATCTTTTATTTTTTCGTCATAAATAAAAGCTACAAGGAACATAGATTGCTTGGCGTCCTTTGTAGTTGGAAATTTATCAATAATTTCAGTATATGATTTTATGGCTTCAGGATAATTGTTAAGATTTTCATCATAAATTTTTGCTACCTGTAGATGTGCAAAAACAACTTTCTCGGAATTTGGATAATTTTTAACGAAATCCTTATATGCATTTATCGATTCGGTAAAAAGTGCATTATCCTTTTTTACAACCGCACTATCATATAATGTTTTCGCACTTGATAGATATTCATCCTCGGTCTTTGCTTTTTTCGAGCATGATGCTAATGAAAAAATCAGGGCAAAACTTAAAAATAATTTTAATGTTAATTTTAGCATAATATTTTTATATTAATTTAAATGAAAAATTATATTAATTTAAAGAATTAAAATCACAATTTTAATGAAAAAACTTAACCTTAATGAGAATTTTATTTCCCGCATCTGGAGAGATAAAATGCATTATAATAACCTGAAAACTACCGATGGAAAACCGGTTGAAATTTTGGATTATGGTACGGTTAATAAAGATTCGGGTGCGGATTATAAAAATGCAAAGGTAAGCATCGGTAACAATATTTTCAGAGGTGATATAGAAATTCACAGGTCGCTAATGGATTGGGAACAACATAATCATAAAACCGAAGGAAAATACAATAAAGTAATCTTACAGGTTGTTTTTTGGGATGAAGATTTTCCGGAAGATGCAAATTTGCCTAAAGCAATGAAATCAAGAGAAATTCCTACGATTATTCTGTCAAATTTTTTAACAAAATCTATTCACGAGATTTGGAAAGAGATTATTAACAATCCGTCGAGTGAGTTCAGGCTTCCGTGTTATCCTGCTAATGAAAAGGTCGATATTGAGCTTAAAAATGATTGGATTAAAAATATAAGTTTAAAAAGAATTTACTATAAGACGGGCAGATTAAAACAAAGACTCGAAAAATTAGAAGAAACAGATGCTTCCGACAGTAAAAAACAAATGTGGGAAAAATTATTCTTTGAGTATATTCTTGAAGCCCTGGGTTTCTCCAAAAACAAAGAACCGTTTTTGAAGTTTGCAGGAAATATTGATTTGAACAAAATAAAAAAAACGAATTTAACACAATTTGAAACCGAATCATTTTTCTTCGGCACGGCTGGATTATTATCTAACTTAAAATACAGAGATGAATATATCCAACAACTCAAAGAAAAATGGGAAATATTAAAGAATAAATTCAAACCTGTAATTATGAATAAAGCGGAATGGAATTTCTTTCGTTTAAGACCTCAGAATTTTCCAACTATCCGGATGGCTTATGCGGCTTCGTTTTGCAGGGAATTGCTTTATAATAATTTTTTAAAAAGAATGATTTTGTGTTTTGAAAAAAGCAAAAACGCAAAGAAAGAATTAGCTGATTTATTTCTCGATATACAGCTATCTGCATACTGGGAAAACCATTTTGTGTTCGGCAAAAAAATATATACTAAAATTAATTCGATTGGCGAAGAAAGAGTTCGGGATATAATAACTAACGTGGTTTTACCGTTATTATTCTTTTATGCGGAACAATTTGGTAAAAACAATTTAAAAGAAAAAGTAACGGAATATTATTATACCGAAAAAGACGGAAGCGAAAACGAAATAACAAAAGTAATGCAAAAACAGTTAAATATTAAATCAAAAACTATTTCCGGTAGTCAGGGTTTGATTCATCTTCATAATTTTTACTGTGTTAAGGGAAAGTGTGATGAATGCCAGATAGGGAAGCAGGTCTTCGAAAAAGACAGCGTTAAAGACCTCTTAAGGATAATACTTTATTAATTTTATATTAGGTTTCGAATGATTAACTTATTGAGACTCGAATTTCAAAAATGAAGTGAGTTGAAATTTGTAAGTCGAACTAAGCCCCATTAGCGAAGCGGGATTCTGCAAAGTTATGATACTTACATATTCTGATTCTACTTTTTTTATATTAAATGCGAAAATCCATAGATACTAAATATTGTGAAGTCTGCAATTCTACCAAAAAATCAATATTCAAAGATTTCAACGGAGAAGAAGTAGAAAAACTGAATTTGAACAAGAATTGCAACTTTTATAAAAAAGGGCAGGTGATTTTTTTCGAAGGGAATTATCCCGATGGTCTTTTTTGTATAAGAGAAGGAAAAGTAAAAGTATTTAAAATTGGCTCTACAGGAAAGGAACAAATTATCCGGTTTGCTAAAAATGGCGACGCACTTGGTTACAGGGCACTTCTCGTAGGTGAGATATACAGCGCCTCTGCATCCGCACTCGAGGATTCGCACATCTGCTTTATCAGGAAGGAAACTGTTTTTGAACTCTTCAAATCAAATCATAATTTCTCTTTAAGTTTATTAAAACTACTCTCCCGGGACCTTGAAGATGTTGAGAATAAAATGGTCAAACTCGCACAAAAACCAGTACGGGACAGGCTGGCGGAAGCATTATTGATTTTAAAGGAAACCTACGGAACAGATAAACAAGGGAATATTAATATATCTCTTTCCCGCGAAGATTTCGCAAGCATCGTGGGAACTGCCACCGAAACCGTTATACGCCTTCTTGCGGATTTTAAAAAAGAAAATTTAATTTCTACAAAAGGAAAGAAAATCAAAATTCTCGATATAGATGGATTGGTGAAGATTAGCAAATTGAATGATTGATTAACAATAATAATTTTAATTATCTTTGTATAAAATAAAAAGCCCGAAATGATTCGGGCTTTTTTTATTATAACCTTTTTACTTTTAACTTTCTAACCTTTAAACCGCTCTATATATTTTTTCACTTCTTTATAGAGGCTTTCACTGTCGAGTCTGGCTTGTTTTAGCACTGCTTCTGCCTGACCGCTTCCAAGATACCGGCCGCCTTTAAAAGGATGAAGGATATTTTTTCTTTCTTCATATCCTGTTACCCATTTAAGCATAGTCGGTTTTGTAAAACCGGTAATTCCAAAAGCAGTTTGTGCAATCGATTCAGGATAAATTGCATCCTTTTCTTTATCGGGTAATAAATCAAAAAGTTCTGCACTGGAAACGTAAAATATATTAAGATTGATACCTTCTTTATCGAGTTTTGGTAATACCTTAGTAATAAATTCAATTGTTACACCGGACTCCTGTAAAATAATATTTCCATCGAGTTTCTTTTTCGGGTCGGCTTTTCTTAATGCGTATACACCTTTAACGGAATCTTCAACCGGGGCAATGTTCAAAGCCTTACGGTCTGCTATTGTTTCGTTCGGTCTTGTAACATAAGGAGCAAGCACCGCTGGTCTTTTCTTTAAACCTGCTACAACTAATGCCCATACTTCTCCCGGTTCCCACGGGGTAAGCGTAATCATTACTCCTTTCGGAAAATTGCCTTCCAGAAGTTGCAGGCATTGCGGGTCTGCGTGTGTCGGTCCGTCTTCACCTGTTTTTAATCCTGCGTGAGCATTAATTAAAATCCACGTATTGTATTTACCGCCGTATGCTTCAACTTTATTCTGTTCGCCAATTCCGTGAAGTCTTGCATCGGTATGCTCCATAGCGGAAATAAAGGCACCGTACGAAGAACTTGCACCGATATTTTTTCCGTAAGCTCCGAGTCCTGCCATCATAGCACCCATTGCGTCTTCACAGATTCCACCGATAGAAAGAATTCTCGAACCGGGATTATCGATTGAATCAAAAAATCCTGTCGGAAATCCGTCATCGAGAAGGTTTACGCTTGTTGAGCCGAGAAGGTCAGCTGCAACACCAAGAAAACCGCCATTAGTTATTTTGTTTAAATATCCAAGTGATGAACCGAGAGCGGCACGTATTGTAGTAACTGCACCCGGTGTTATTTTTAATTCTACGGGTGTCATTTTTTCGTTTACTCTTTCGTCTCTATACAGTTCTTCAAGTTTCGAGTGGTTTTCTTTTGGTTTCCTGTTTATTGATTTTAATCTTGACTTGGATTCCATAATTGCATCGGCGAAGTGAGC
>JBAZEQ010000122.1:0-1374 GCA_041653855.1 Ignavibacteria bacterium
TAATCCGTGAACCTTATCGGTACCCTTAAAGTAAACTTTAAATTCGGGAACCTCCTCCATACATTCGGCAAGCGGTTTTACTTTTCCGAAAAGTATGGGAATAAGTTTTGTTAACTCGTTAATTTCCTGGTAAGGAAAATTCAAAACCCTGCCTACATCTTTTAATACACCTCTTGGAGCCAGCCTGTTAAAAGTAATTATCTGTGCAACGGATTTTTCTCCGTATGCTTCCTTTGCGTACTGAATCACCTCATCTCTTTTATCATCCTGAAAATCAATATCTATATCAGGCATCGAGATTCTTTCGGGATTTAAAAATCTTTCGAATAGTAAGTTATATTTAAGCGGGTCAACACTTGTAATTCCTATACAATAACATACAAGACTCCCCGCCGCACTTCCCCGTCCCGGTCCCACAAGGATTCCGCGTGATTTTGCAGTGTTAATAAAATCCTGTACTATTAAAAAGTATCCGGAAAAATTCATTGTCCTTATCACGTCGAGCTCATACTTCAATCTCTCCTCTGCCTCAGGCGTAACTTCTTCAAATCTTTTTCTTAATCCTTCGAATGAGATTTTTTCAAGATATTCATCGAGCGTTTTTGCATCATCACCTTCGGGAATTCTATATGCCGGCATATGTTTTTTCTTCAGGTCAAGCTCGAGGTTGCATTTCTCCGCTACTTCAAGAGTAGATTCTATTGCTTCGGGAAAATCCTTGAAGAGTTCACACATCTCTTTTGAGGATTTAAAATAAATCTGGTTTGTGCCGTATCTTAAATTTTCGGTTAAATCTATTGTTTCCGCATTTTTATTTTGCTTGGCACTAATATGAAGATAAATATTATGAGCAATTGCGTGTTTTTGTTCGATGTAATGCACATCATTTGTAGCAATCAGCTTTATTCCGAGTTCCTTTGCTATCTTAGGCATCTCAATTAAAACTTTTTTCTCGGAATCGAGTGAAAGATGATTTTGAAGTTCAAGATAAAAATCCTCACCATACATTTCTTTGTAAATTCCCGCCATTTTCCTTGCCATACGCAAATCGTCCCTTACTATATAACAGGAAATTACTCCGTGGGCGCAAGCAGAAAGGGCTACCAGTCCTTCTTTGTATTTATTTAAAACTTCGAGGTCAACTCTCGGTTTATAATAGTATCCTTCTGTATGCCCGATTGAATTTATTTTAATCAAATTCCTGTAACCAACTTCGTTTTTTGCAAGTAATATCAGGTGAGCATAATTAATATTTGCCGTGGAGAGTTTATCGTCCGTTTCTACACCTATGATTTCTGCGGTAGCCGCTTTTGTATTTATTTTGTTTCCGCGGTCAAACCTCGAACCGGACTGGGCTACATATGTCTCAAAACC
>JBAZEQ010000122.1:1384-7811 GCA_041653855.1 Ignavibacteria bacterium
TTTTGCTTACACTTCTTGTAAAACTCCATAGCACCATACATTACGCCGTGGTCTGTAAGGGCTACTGCGGGCATATCGTTTTTTATCGCCGCATTTACAAGCCCGTCCACCGTGCATATCGCATCGAGTAGCGAGTAATGTGTATGGTTATGTAAGTGTATAAATTCTTTCAATTACTTCAAATATTTTAAAAACGTTTTTAAGAGAGTTTTTGTGTAGAAGCAATTCAAGTTAAAAAGAAAAAACCAAAGTATAAAGGAACAATTTTTATTATTTACAAAAATATTTATGGATTTACCGGAACTAAAATATATTTATCAAAATTCTTTAAAAACTAAAAGTATTATGATATTGTAAAATTTCGCATTAAAGACCAATATTCATCAACATAATTATTTTTTTTCCTATGGTTACTACGTCCAGCATGGAAAAATCCTAAGCATAAAAAAAATATATAATTCATTGCAGTCAGCTTTAGCTGACTGATATTAAATTAATATTTTTTTGGCTTTAGCCGCATACCCTATGCCCGTCAGATCGAAGACTCACCTCGGAGAGAGTTGCCTCCTGACGGAAAAAACACTTATTTAAACTAAAAATTAATATGTTTTTATTATTAAGAAAAATATTTAATTTCCAATAAAGGAAAGTCTAATTTTTTATTAATACATTAATAATAAGCTTATGGCAAATCTTTTATGGCATTCAAACTCAAAACCAAGAATTCTCAATGAAATACCTTTTAAAACGGAAGAGGAATTTGAAAGAATTGTTTTTGATTCAAAAGATTTTTTACCGGATATTATTACTTTAAAAAGGCAAATTCGAGGTGGAAGAAAATCGGGTATCCCGGATATTATTGGTATTAATACAGATGGAGATGTATGTATAATTGAGATGAAAAATGAAACAGTTGAACCAAAAATAATTTCACAAGTTCTTGAATATGCAATATGGGCTGAAACAAATCCCGATAGCATTAGAGTACTTTGGCAGGATTTGAAAGATGCCCCAGAAGATATTGAAATTGATTGGGATAATCTTGAAATAAGAATACTTGTAATTGCACCAAAAATCACGCAAGCTGCCGTCGATTTATCTCAAAAAATCGGCTACAATGTAGATTTTATAGAGATAAATCGCTGGATTCACAATGGTAATCAATTTTATTTGCTAAAAAAGATTGAAAAAGAATCCAAACAACCTAAAATAAAAAGTGTACACGGCAAGCCAGTTTACGATGATAAATACTATATGAAAAATAGAAATATTGAAAGTGCAAAGAATTTTATAAAATATTCAAAAGAAATATCAAAAATAGTTAAAAATAATAAATGGGATCTCGAAACTAAATATAATCGAGAATATTGTGGCTATAAATTTGGATTTTTTAATGCCTTTGGAATTAATTGGTTAGGAACAAAATCCTTTGCGATTTTCGTAAAAATTACAGAAAAGGAAGCAAAAAGTTTCAAAATTCAAATGACAAAATATGATAACACTTGGAAACAAGCTATTTATAAAATCGAGCCTGGTAAAACTAATATTTCTGATTTTATAATAATTCTTAAATTTGCTTATGAGAAGTTGAAAGGGAAATAAAATAACCGAATATTAATTATCGAATAGATTTATTTTTTTTATAAAATAATATTATGAGACAAATAAAGTATAATTATAAAATTGTGCAGAGATGGATTGATACACATCCAGTTATTAAATTTTATTTACAAGGTAAGAAAAAATCTGTTCCTTTATTTGGATTAGTAGATACTGGTGCTTACTTTACTACTTTGCATAGTTATTTTGCTAATGAAGCAGGAATAGATTTATCATATGCAGTTAATCAGAACATTGATACTGCGAATGGTATAATAAAGGGAAAAAAAGTAAATGTATTTTTGAAATTTATTGATGAATTTACAAACGAATCATTCATTTTAAAAACGGATGTTGTATTTTTAGATACTCTAAATTTTACTAAAGAAGCAGTTTTAATTGGAAGAGCAGGTATATTTAATAAATTTAATGAAGTATCTTTTAGTGAAAATACATTTAATAAAAATATAAAATTTAAATTTTAAGGAGAAATAATATGTCACAAGAAAACCTTACTTTTACAGAATATGTTACTTTACTGTTAACACAATTATATGATTATGAATTGAAAAATAGACCTGGAGAATATATAAATCTTGGCGATTTATCAAACAATTTCAAACAAAAAATTCCTAATCAGTGGGCATTTGATGCTGGAAAAGTATTAGAATCAAGAGGTTTAGCTAAATGCATTTTCGCATTAGGTGGTTTGGCGATGGCTTCTTTAACGGGCGAAGGTAGAATGTTTATTGAAAAAGCTAGGGACGAAGAAAATAATGTTGCTAAAGTATTCAAAGATAAACCCGAAACATATATTAATATTCAAGCTGATAATGTAAATATTGCTACGGGAAATAATAATACTCAAACTATTAATATTGAATCTGGAAGAAAAGAATTGTTTGATATTTTAAAGGAAATAAAAGAATACATTAATAAATCTGGCATTGAAAATAAAAATGATTTAATTAGTGATTTAGATTCAATTGAAAGTCAAATTAAAAAGAAAGAACCTAACAAGTCAATAATTGCAGATTTATTGGAACCTTTTGGGAAAATTATAGACATAGCTGGTAAAGTTGCAAATTTCATAAATCTTATAAATCTTTAATATGAATAAGATATTTAATTATATCGAAGATATTATTAATGATTTAATAAATCCAAATATTAAATTAAAAGATGTTTTGCTCAAAGTTCAAGTTTTAGCTTACGAATTGAAAAATGAAAAATTAAAGAATTGGGTGGACTGCGAAATAAATGGTTATGGTCAAATGGATATTGAAAAATTTCCTAAATATAGAGTTATTCAGACTTCAGTTCATGGTAATTTAATACAAAACTTTGGTTTTGGAAGCTTTTCAAATTTAACAAACTATACTTTACCAATAGAACATTTGGATGAAAAGATTGTAAAAAGATTATCATTCCATTGTTTTAATAACCCAGTATCGGAAATTGAAAATTTAAGTACCAAAGAAAAAGGAATTTTAAAAGTCTCTGTTCCAGTTTTTATATATCCTGAAATAGAGAAAATTATAGAGAGTAATTGTAATATACATCAAGCATGGCAACAAATAAACATTAGTTCATTAGTGGGCATATTGGAATCTATAAAATCTTATTTACTGAAATTTATTTTAGAATTGAAACAAGAAATGGGGGATAACAATGAAATAGATATTACTAAATTGAAAATAGATAAACTATTTGATAAAATTATTGCTAACGATAAAAATTTTGTTCTAAATATTTCGAATACAAATATTAGAAGCGATAAATTAAATTATATTAATGGTAATGATAATATACAAGAAATAAACAGTTAAATTTATGACCTCTTACCAACTTAAAACTCAAACAATATATTGCGGGGATAACCTGAAAATGTTAACCGACATTCCCGATGAAAGCATTGATTTGTGCTATATAGACCCTCCGTTTAATTCCAATAGGAACTATGAAGTATTTTGGGGTGACGTGCAGGAAAAACGTGCTTTTAATGACAGGTTTGGCGATGCACAGGAATACATAAATTATATGAGACCTCGTGTTCAGGAGATTTACAGAGTTTTAAAAAAGACAGGTAGCTTTTATTACCATTGCGATTGGCACGCTTCGCATTATGTTAAAATTATGCTTGACCAGATTTTTGGTTTTAATTTTTTTCAAAATGAAATATACTGGAAAAGAACATTTAATACAGGAAGTAGTAAATCGATTGCAAAGAAATTTCCAGTTAGTACTGATTCAATATTTTATTATTCCAAAAGTAACGATTTTACATTTAATAAATTATTTAGACCCTATTCAGATGGTGCACTTAAAAGATACGATAAAGTTGATGAAAAAGGAAGATTTATGTGGGTTCCATTAAAGACAGTGTCACAAGAAAGACTTAATTTATTAAGAAAAAGTGGAGAAATAAGAGAAGGACCAGATTTAAAATATCCACGTTATAAAAAATATTTTGATGACACAAAAGGTTCTTCTGTTGATAATATATGGGATGATATTGGTCAATTGGCTACCCGTGGTGATGATGAAAAACTTGGCTACCCTACTCAAAAACCAATTGCTTTAATGGAAAGAATTATTGAAGCAAGTTCGAACAAGGGTGATGTCATTCTCGATGCTTTTTGCGGTTGCGGAACTACACTTGTCGCCTCACAAAAGCTAAACCGTAAATGGATTGGAATAGACATATCACCAACTGCCTGCCGTGTAATGAGCCAAAGACTTTATGACCTTTACAAACTCCGCGAAGGAAAAGATTTTTATGTGGAAGACCTTCCTAAAACTGAAGAAGAATTAAGACTGATTCCGCATTTTGAATTTCAAAACTGGGCTGTTATTGCACTGGGGCAACTTACAAATATGAGCGGAATACCCAATAAAATAAAATCCGGTGATTTTGGGATTGATGGTCGGCTTTACCCTGTCGAACTTGAAAAAACAAAAAAAGAGGGAAAAGATTTATTTGGCGATACCGATAAATATTATCCCGTTCAGGTTAAGCAAATGGATAAGGTCGGCAGACCTGACATTGATAACTTCTATGCCGCAATCAAGCGTGACGGTAGGACTAAAGGATATTTCGTTTCATTCGCATTTAGCAAAGATGCCGAAACCGAAGTAAAAAGATTATGGAAAGAGGGAGAAATAGATATCAATTTAATAACAGTATCCTCTCTCCTTAAAGCCGAAGCATATAAAAAATAAAATCTTTCCTCTGTGTCTCGGTGGCTATATCTTGTATTTTAAATTTATCGTTGACAATCCCGAAACAAAAATAAATTACTCAATTCCAAAAGCGGGATTTGTTTCTCTGATAATTTACGATGCTCTTGGCAGGCAGGTATCGGAACTTGTAAATGGGTATAAAAACCCGGGCAACTACATTGTGGAATTCAATGCATCCGGTCTTTCGAGCGGAATGTATTATTACAAATTGACATCGGGAGAATTTTCCGATACCAAGAAAATGTTGATGGTTAAATGACAAAGTCATTTAACCGGAAATCCGCCGTAACGGAATGGTGAAACAATAAATTTTTACTTCTCTGCAATCACCAGCATTTCATAATCTTCGGTTGTCAGTTTGTCTTCTCTGCTATATGCACCGAGCTTACTGCCGAAGATTTCTATATTTTTAAATCCAATAGATTTTAACAGCCACATTATCTCCGATGGAACGTAATACCTCTCGTTGCAATTTAATATCAACTCTTTTCCCGAATCATCCTTTGTTTTCAAAACGCAGTAATCACGGAATGTCATTAAATCGAAAGTATTCCCCTCTATTACGTCGTCGCCTGTATTTGCAGAGTTAATAAAATCTTTAACGGAATGAAACAAAGGAAATAGACCGTTTAAAGTTGTAAAAATAAATTTTCCTTTTTCTTTCAATGAATTGTAAGCGTTTTTTAAAATTGCGAAATTCATTTCATCGGTTTCCATTAAAGAAAAAGCTCCCTCGCAAATCATAATTACCAAATCGAATTTTTCATCTAATTTAAAATACCTTGCGTCATCACGGATAAATTTGATTTTCAATTTTAAAGCCTCGGCTTTTTCCTTTGCTTTCTTTAGTTGTGTCTCCGATAAATCCAGCCCTGTTACGTAATACCCGCGTTTCGTAAGCTCTATTGTATGCCTGCCCGTTCCGCATCCTAAATCGAGAATCTTTTTACTTTTGTCGAACTCTATTTCCTTCTCGATAAAGTCTACTTCGCCAATCGTACCTTGCGTAAAAACTTCCTTTTCGTAGTTTTCTGCAAAGTCTTCGTATAACTCTTCATACCATTTTTTCATTTTCTTTTTGTTTTTTTTATTTTGCTAATTCAATACCCTGTAATCTTTTGTATAACGTAACGGCATAGGTGTCGGTCATACCTGCAACGAATTCGCAAACCTGCAAAATCCTTTCGTATAAACCTTCGTTAGGTTTACCGTTTTCCAAAAACTGTTCGGGTAATAAAGCTATAAGACTTGCGCTGAGAGGTTTATTTTTTCTGAATTCTTTTATATCTTTTGATTTATTTAAATCATTTACTGCTTCTATAAACATATCCAGCAAACCACCGACTACTTTAAACCCTGCCGCTTCTATTTGTATCACATTTTTCGATTTATAAACTTCCTTAATAGAAATTTTTTCGATTTCGGATAATGTTTCGTTTGAGTTTATATAATTAATTAAGGGCTTCTCAAACTTTCCTTTCAAAATGTTTTCTTCGTTTTCCAGAAATATATTTGCACATTCGTTAATTAAATTATTAATTGCGATAGAACTCAAATAACCGATGTTTGTCTCCTGTCTTTTATC
>JBAZEQ010000123.1:0-7798 GCA_041653855.1 Ignavibacteria bacterium
CTTTAATAAATGATTTCAATTTTTATTTTACAATTTTCGAAATTTCTTTAAATGTTTCCGTTCCCGATACCTCAAGTAACTCAAATAGGATTGACTCATACGTCGAAATTATTGCACCTTCCTGTCGCATCCTTTCTACGGCAAATTTTTTATCATTGGGATTGCGGGAAGACACGCAGTCTTCTATTAAAACAGGCTGAAATTTACCTTCCAGTAAATCGAGTGTTGTCTGCAAGACACATACGTGTGACTCTATACCGCATACTATTACGTTTTTCTTTCCGCTTTTTTTCAACGATTCCATAAAATCCGGAAATCCACAGCAACTAAATGACATTTTTTCCAGGTGCTTATATTCGCCAAGTGCTTCTTTAATTGGTTCTATCGTTTCGCCTAATCCCTTTGAATATTGAACAGTTACTATAATTTCAATTCCAAGTGCTTTTAATCCTTTAATCAACCTCACAATGTTTGCGGATAGTTTTTCGTTTTCGTTTATGAAAGGAAATAGCCTCTGTTGAACATCCACAACAACAGCAATTGTATTTTCTTTTTTAATTCTCATAGTTTTTCCGAAATTTATCTAAAATAAAAAATTTTAATCATAAATACTTTGTCAAAATATTATCCAAAATATTTGTAAATAATATAGACTTTTTATATTAATTTGTTGTTACTAATTTGAAAATAATAATTTTTAATAATTAATATTCTATTGTAAATAAAAATATGAGCAATAAATGTATTTTGGCGGTTGGCGCTCATCCCGATGATTTGGAATTCGGTTGTCCGGTTACGGTAAGAAATTTCATTAAAGATGGTTATGATGCTTATTATGTCATTGCTACCAATGGTGAAAACGGTTGTAAAAAAAAGGTGAAAACAAAACAGGAAAGAATTGATATAAGAAGAAGCGAACAAATGGAAGCCGCTAAAAAAATTGGCGTTAAAAAAGTTTATTTTCTTGGAAACAAAGACGGTTTCCTCGAATATACAGATACACTAAGAAAAAAATTAACGCTTTTAATAAAAGCCCTTAAACCCGAAATAGTATTTTCTTTTGACCCTGCAAACCTGGATTTTACAAGCATAAACCTATTCCATCGCGACCATCGTATTACAGGGCTTGCTACTTTCGATGCTGTCTTTGCCGCAAAAAACGAATTCATCTATCCTCACAAAAACGGTTTACACAAAGTGGATAAAATGTATTTCTTCGGTTCGAATAAACCTAATTATTTTCTCGATATTACAAACGATATCGATTTTAAACTCGATATCCTTTCATCTTATAAATCTCAATTTCCTAACTTCGAGAATTTTGCAACTTTTTTTAAAGAAAATCTTGCACAGTACCACCCCGAATATAAATATTCCGAAGCATTTAGGGTAATGGATGTTGTCCAGATAAGTTATTGAGATATTTAATAATCAATTTCTTTATAAATCCTAAATCGTTAACTTGTACTAACTATAATGTGGTTTATTATGAATCATATATGCAAACTTATTAAATTATTCATATGATTAAACCTGCTGAAGGGGCAACCTCTCATGCCTCAAATTCAAAGTTAAAACATAAAACCAGATTTCCGGTAGCTTTTTCATTGACATTATTTTTACTGTATTTTTACTGTCGCTTGGTTTTATAATGTTGATATTATATTATTTTAATCGTCAAAAAGAAAATATTGCCATAGATATAAAGAAAGATTTGTCTGTCGTTGCGGATTTGAAAGTCAAGCAAATCGAAAATTGGAGAGATGAAAGATTACTTGATGGTTTGATGATATCGGAAAACAAGATAATGGTTAATAGTTTTTTATCTTTTTTCAAAAATAATAATAACGGTGAACTAAAAAACAATATTTCGGATTTATTTAAATCCTTTTGCGATAAGCAAAAATATTTAACGGCAAGGTTGGTAGATTTTGAAGGGAATGTAATTATTTCCTATCCCTCAGAGATAATTCAGATTGGAAAAAAAGGACTTCAACATATTAAAGATGCAAATGATATTAGAAAACCATTTTTAAGTGATTTTCATTTTTATGAAAACACAGAAAATATTCATATAGACCTTGTAATACCGATTATTGGTGAATTAAGTGATGAAATCAGTGTTTTCTTAATGCTCGAAATTGACCCGAATATTAATTTATATCCAATAATTTTATCCTGGCCCGCAGAAAGTAAAACCGGTGAAACTCTTCTTATTAAAAAAGAAAATGAAGCGGTTGTATACTTAAATGAATTGAGACATATTAAAAGCACCGCTTTAAAACTAAAATTTAATTTAGAAGATACAACCTTTCCTTCTGTAAAAGCGGTTAACGGAATAACCGGAATAACCGATGGTTTAGATTATCGTAAAATGCCTGTAATAGCGTTTATAAAATCCGTACCCGGTACCAATTGGTATATGATTGCTAAAATTGATAAAGATGAAGTATTTGAAGA
Source organism: Ignavibacteria bacterium (assembly GCA_041653855.1). GTDB lineage: Bacteria > Bacteroidota > Ignavibacteria > Tepidaquicellales > Tepidaquicellaceae > FEN-1279. The sequence continues at coordinate 2,461 of JBAZEQ010000123.1, forward strand.
TATTAACCGAAGTTCGATTTCTGTTGCTGTGTTAATTGTATTTGTAATTTCTGTTGCAGGTTTCTCGATATTTCTTTACTGGAGTAAACAAAAAGAAAAATATCTTAAAAGTCTTCTTGATTCCGATAGAAAAAGAATAGCACTAATAAGCCATTTTGATTCTATAATAAAAAATGCTAATGATGTTTTTATTCTGTATGATGATAATACTAATGTAATAGAAGTTAACGAAAAGGCAATTTCACTATACGGATATACAAAAGAAGAATTTTTGAAACTTAATTTAAATGATTTACGTGCTCCCGATGTAAGAAGTGATATAAATGATACTGTCCTGTATGTTAAAAATCATCCTGATGGCTTATTGTTTGAAACAAGGCATATAAAAAAAGACCGCATGATTTTTCCCGTTGAATCGAGTACAAGGTATATTCAATTAGGGGATAGATTTCTTTTCCAATCTGTTGTTCGTGATATTACCGAACGAAAACAAGCTGAACGGGCTCTTTTAGAATCAGAACAAAAATTTTCTACTGCATTTAGGCTTAGCCCCGAAGCAATAATTATTGTATCCGCAAAAAATGGCAAGTATGTAGATGTTAATGAGACTTTCGTTAAAGAAATGGAATATAAGAGGGGGGATGTAATTGGGAAAACAATTCAGGAATTAGATACATTTTTTGATTGCAAAGACAGGATAAATCTGATTTTAAATGTTAAAAAACGCGGTTATGTATATGGAAGGGAATGCAAGTTTAAAACAAGAACAGGAAAAATATTAACCTGCCTAATTTCTTCTGTTTATGTGCATATAGGCAATGAACAATTTTATATTTCTTCTGTTATTAATATTACAGATAGGAAAATAGCCGAAGAAAAAATTGAGTATCTAAACAGAATCTATGCCTTACTTAGCCAGATAAATCAGGCAATTGTCAGAATTGATAATAAGCAGGAACTGTTTGATAAAATATGCAATATAGCTATTGAATTCGGAAAATTTAGTTTTGCATGGATTGGATTGCTTGATGAAAAAAGTAATAGAGTTTTACCTGTTGCATTCGACGGATTTGAAAATGGATATCTTGATGTTGTTAAAAATTCAAGCGGTAACGATATAAAAACGAATCCTTTTCTTATTAAATTCTTTACCGAAGGTAAGGATATTGTCTCAAATGATATTGGTAAAGATAACTTTCATGTATACGACAGAGACGATGCATTAAAAAGGGGATATAAATCTTCCGGCTTATTCCCAATCAGAGAAAACGGTAAAGTCATTGGGCTTTTATGTCTAAGCTCGGATAAACTTAATTTCTTTAGCGATGAAGAAATAAGACTCCTCGATGAAGTTGCTATGGATATATCTTTTGCTCTCGATTATTATATTAAGGAAGCACAGAGGGAAGAAACAAATGAAGCATTGAATAAATCGGAGAAAAAGTTCAGGACATTATTCGATAATGCTGGTGATGCAATTTTACTTCTCGATGATTATAAATTTATCGAATTCAATAAAATCGCTGAACGGGTTTTCGAGTTCGATAGAAACAATTTGCTGTTTAAGTCCCCAATTGAATTATCTCCCGATACCCAACCAAATGGAATACCATCTGAATCGAAAGCAATGGAATATATGAAATCTGCATATTCCGGAAAACTCGTTAATTTCGAATGGCTTCATAAAAAATCTGATGGGACATTATTTGAAACGGAAGTTACTTTAAATAGTGTATATATCGGAAGTAAAAAAATGCTCCTCGCTGTTGTTCACGATATTTCCGAAAGAAAAAAATATGAGAAAGGTCTTAAAGCCGCAATTGAAAAGGCAGAAGAAATGAATAGGATAAAATCGAGTTTTCTTGCTAATATGAGCCATGAACTAAGAACTCCTATGACAGGAATTCTTGGCTTTGCCGATATTCTTTCCAAATCACTACAGGACCCCGAACAGAGAGAAATGGCAGACGTAATATATAAAGACGGAATTAGACTTACTAATACGTTAAATATGATTCTTGACCTTTCTAAAATTGAAGCGGAAAAAATTGAGATAAATTATAAACCTACCAAATTATCCGATTTAATAACAAACTCGGTAAAACTTTTTGAAGTTAATGCAAAAAGTAAAAATATATTGATCAATACCGATTTAACGGAAAATATATATGCCCGGGTGGATGAAAGGTTACTTGAACAGGTCTTATCGAATTTAATTAAAAATTCTCTTATTTATACTAATGAAGGTAGCATTACAATTAAACTTTCGAAACATTTAATTGATAATTGTGAATACGCTGAAATAAAAGTAATTGATACGGGTATTGGAATTCCTGAAAATTCTCTTGATTTGATATTTGAGCCGTTTAGGCAGGTGAGCGAAGGATGGACAAGGTCTTTTGAAGGAACAGGACTTGGATTAACAATTTCGAAGAAATATGTTGAAATGATGAACGGTAGCATTAAAGTGGAAAGTAAACTTAATAAAGGAACTACTTTTACTTTGCTTTTTAAAGCATTTGAAAATTGTATCGAACAACCGGTTAGTAATAAGAATTACGATGAAATACGTTCCCTTACTAATATTATAAATAAAAAGAATACACTGCTTGTTGAAGATGACGAACTTACAGTAATTACAATTACAAAAGTTCTTAAAGATATTTGTAATACTGATGTTACTAATAATGGTGTTCAGGCAATAAAAATGGCAAAAGAGAAAAACTATGATGTAATTCTTATGGATATTGGTCTGAAAGGAATGGACGGTTTGGAGGCAACTAAAGAAATCAGGAAAATTTCCGGTTATGAAAAATTACCCATTGTGGCTATTACTGCTTATGCAATGGCGGGAGATAAAGAGAAATTCTTTAATGGCGGTTGCTCTCACTATATATCTAAGCCTTTTTCGAATGAAACTTTAAGAAAACTTATAGCGGAATTATAATAGAAATTCAGTTATTTATGTAAAGCATTATATACATCTACCTGGTTTCCCAGAGTGAAAAGGTCATAAATCCAACCTATAAGGAATAAACCCCCAGTCAGAAAATAAATTATTCCAACAGCAATTTTTTCAAGATAAAACTTGTGAACTCCGAACACTCCGAGAAAAAACCAGAGTAAATAAGCTATTCCTTTTGATTTCATAAATTATCAATTATTATTTTCTAATTTAATATTTTTAATTGACAAATGAAAGAAACTTAAAACTTTGTTCCTGATTGCTAATCAGGAACAAAGTTTATTAAAAGATTATGGCTTTGTGCTAAACGTGCGTGTAGATGTAGTAGCTCTATAATATCCAATATTATTTCTTTCTGGGTCAAGATATTCGTTAAGCGAACTTACGCTTCCATATTTCTCGCAACTCCATGAAAAAACTTTATTATTAATATTTCCAAGTCCAAAACTATTTATATCTGCAAGTGTTATCGAAGTTAAATTTGTATAGATTGTATATGTAACAGTGTTAGCTGGATTTGTAATAGTAATACCATAAATCCCGTTACCGGAACCCGATGCCCATTCAAATAAAGTTGAAGCATCTATGTTTGTCGCATTATCAGTTGGATTAATTAATGAAGGCCAATTGTGTAAACTTAGGTTTATTCCTGTTCCACCTTTTGGGAGTATAAATTGTTCACTTATTTGACTATTGGGATAGGTACCCTGCGCATAGAGAAAAATAAGCGGTGTAAAATCCGAAGGTAGATTGGTTGGTAAAACCAGGTTAAAGGTATCATCCTGTATTTGTGAAAACGATAAATTACTAATATAACCCGATGTGTATCTTTTTCCAAATGATAAACAATAGAATTTTGAAGTACTTAATCCCTGCTGTCCTGATATATTACCTGATACTGTCACTTCCCCGGGATTTAATTGCAGGTCATTTAATGTGAAATCTACATTAGTTGTTCCGCCTGCAGAAATTGTGATATTATCTTTTTCTCCATATCTATCATAAGAAATAATATTGCTGTCATTATCTCTTGTGAAAAATATTAATATGACTTTACCCGTAATTGTTGTATTATTTCCCATTACTACTGAAATAAATGGTAAATTACCATAATAGCTCTTTTGGTTACCGTCTGTAAATATTGCCTTCCCATCAAAATTTGATAAACTTGCAGGATATGTTAAATTAATGTTTGCAGCACTGTTATTTTGTGGAATATAGTATAGAGATATATCGAGGTCCGTTCTGGATAATCCTTTATATATGTATCCTGCTTTTCTTGAAGTATCAATTATTTTTAAATCGTAGGGTGTTGTTACATCACTTAAAGAAAATTCACCATCAGCGGAAGTGGTCGTTACTTTATCCTCTACTTTTACGATTACATTCGAAACCGGAAAATTTAAAGAAGCAGAAATTTTACCGGAGATGTTAATTCTGGTTGAAAGTGATTCTGTCCCGCTGTCTTCGCAACTTGAAATTATTACCGAAAAAACAAATAAAACTAAAAAAAGAGCGATTGAACCGCAATTCCTTTTCATTTATATTTCTCCTTATTTTTTATTTATAAAAGATAAAAGAAATAAAAAAAATATATACTTTGTTTTTTGATTATAAAATACTTACAGCTAAATTGATAGAAATATTTCTATATGAGGTTAATTTTTATACAAATTATAAAGAATGAATACTAATGTCAAGTAAAATTAATCTTACAAAATCGATTAATAATAATTATTATTAATTATATCCTGTATTTATTTTCCCCTGTCTTTCTTCAGCTGCTTTATCCCATTGTGGTAATGTTGTTTTAATAAATTCCTCTTTCGATTGGAATAATTTCAGCATATCCAGACCAATAAACTGCTGGGCTTTTTCCTTTGTAGATAAATCAGGAATTACAGGTGGTTGTTTTCCCATTTTAGCAAGCATTTCGAGTATTAAGCCAACCGCTTCCTGTGATTTTTCAATCGAGGTTCCGAGTATCCGGGCACATTCAAGCGGAGCATGGAAACTTCCTCCGTGTGAGGCGGCAACGTAATCCCATCTCCATTGTGAATGCCTTATGAGTTTTAATATAGGTTTCATTTGCTCTTCTGTTGCTCCTGCATCCCAGCAGGCTTTTGCGTACAGATGAGCTTTTACAAGATTATTTGTTGCAATTCCGGATAGCTCAAATATTTTATCCTGTCGGTCGTATACATTTTGCATAAGCTCGGATTCTTTTACCCTGTGGCATACAACACAGGAACTGGAAATATTTGCAAGAGGACTTTGAATTTTATGATTCGTGAATTTTACATTCCCTTCGCTCTTATAAGGCATATGGCAATCTGCACACGATACTCCTCTTTGATAGTGTATTCCCAGTCT
>JBAZEQ010000124.1:0-7770 GCA_041653855.1 Ignavibacteria bacterium
ATTAATCGAGTCTTCGGACTGTCCAATTTGATTTTTTCTAGCATTAGATCGACGCTCATTTTCAGCCGCTCTGAAGTCGTCAAAGTTAGAATAAACAGGATTATGAGTGACATCGGTAACTCGGTTACTGTCCCTAAGCCCCTGAGTTGGTCGTCTAATTGCCATTAGCTTGAATCCCTTTTAGGTTATTTTAGCAGCTTCTTGAGTTCAGAAAATACTGCATCGTTTTTATTTGCAAGTAATGCAAAGACAAGTGAACTAATGGGTTTATTTCTTTTCTCAAGGGAACCCGTCTCAGGATTGTACTTATAGTGTCGTCTGATATAGAACTCTTCCTTCTTGCTTAGCCTCTTACCACCCCCTGCAAGTTTGATCAGTCTTTCACGGACAATTGAATTAGCTCTACATAGGTCAGTTATCTTCTGAGCAATCTTCTTTGAGGGAATATCTTCAATCTCTCCATCAATTCCAACTACGTATGACTTATAGACATCTGTTAGATTGCGAGCATTATTGAACATCACCCCAGAAATGTCTAGATTTCCAAACACTCCATTCTGAGAGTAAAATCCGGCTTCTTTAGCAATTCGTAGAATGTATAGATAAACTGACTGAACTATATCGAAATCCAATGGAATGTCGTTGATGTACTGAAGCTCGGTTAGTGTTGGAATTGCGGTTCCTGTTTCAGTCGTTAGTTTACTATCTTTCAAAAAATCAATATCATCCTCATTGAATACTAGAGAAGTCAATACCAACATTACCTTATTCTTCACAGTCTTATCAACTTCAACACCATTTAGATACTGAATCATTGCATCAACAGCCTTGATATAACCATCGGTCAACGCATACATGTATTCCTTATTAACATCAATAAGCTCGCGCTGTAGTTTAGGCGTATTACTACCACCGAATAACTCAGCATCTACATAACCTCCCATTTTCAAATTACTATTCATTGCTTCAGACATTTTCAGAACCTCTTTTGTTATTTAGTGCAGCCTCTATTTTGTACTTATAGGCAGATGCCATTCTAGCAGTTCTATCACCTAGTTCTTCTTTTTCTTTTTCAGTAGATGCATAATTCTTGTATTTGGCTTGAATCTTATTAAAGTCCTCTACATTATTTATCTTTCCATCCTTAATTGCATTTCTTAATTCATCAATCTGTGCTTTTATTTGTTCTTGATTTAGGTTTAATTTTTTTAGATTATCTGAATAATTTGCAATAAATCTATTTCGTATTGCATCTACATTAATTACATTGTTAATCAAAGCATCAATTGCAGTCATTAATTCGAATACTTGAGCCATTTCATTAGTGTTTCCTACGGGCACAGATATTCTCTGAGATACTTTTTTCCCCTCGGAGTCAATGACTTTATGATCTTCTATAATGCCAAGACGAAACACTGTTAGCATCTGAGGTAATGAGTTAAACACTCCAGATGATTTACCTAAATTCTCAATCAATGCGCCAGAATCCTTAAAAAAATCTCCCTGTGTCTTATTAAATTGACCGTCATTATCTAGTATATCAAAATACTCTGGACTCAATTGAGGTAATTCTAACTGGAATATGTTTTTTATGTCAATATTGTTATATGCGCCATTTAATGCATTAATTCCAGAATTGTCATTGAATAGTCCCTTTTTTATTAAGTTTTCCATCCATTCCACAATTCGCTTGTCGTATTTTATTATGTAATATGCGAAGAACCTGTACATTGTATTAATTTTGCGCTTAGTTGCATCATCTCTTACCTTAAGATTTTCTTTACTCTTACCCTTATGTGCATTATATTCGCTTGCAACTTCATCGGCTAATAGATCGAATGTATCATGAATTCTGCCCTGATATTCTTTAATTGTATCTAATTCTTCAACATCTCCAATATTATACTGTATGAAATTGATAATGTTTGAGTATAACTTGTCTCGTAGATTAATACGCTTAACAACTACAGTCGGATCAGTCTTCTTGACTGCTACCGCATGCATTTTATCTATCCCGTCGGAGTGTATTTCTTGAGGAGTGTCTTCATATAAATCAGAATCTTGTTCTTGATTTTCAAAAAGTCTACCATTAAACCAAACTTGCATTCGTATATTTAGATTTTATCTGGCTGTATCATCTCATTTGCCTTAGAATTCAATCCGGCAACTAATCTCTTACCTAACACAGTAATGTCTAGAATACCTTTAGACTTTGAATTGTCTACTGCCATTGGAGGAGTTATCATTTCATTGTATATTTTGTTTCTAAAGATAGCATCTGCTATCGCATCTGCATTGTATAATGCCTTGCTAGGGTTAATGTCTATAGATGAAAGTGGACCAAATTCATTTACTCCCCCACCATTTAGTGCCGAAGCATTATTAGATATTTCTTCACCTGCTCCTGCGGCTAAGGCCATTGGATTATCTGGATTAATGTCAGCATCTACATCGCTCAGATCGATCAGATCAAAATCAGAAGAGTCCGGCATATAATCAGCGGGTAGTACAAATTCATAGTCTAATGGGAATCGTAAAGTATCTCCAAACATATCTTTACAGGTTAAGGTATAATTCCCACCTTCATCTTCCTCTAATTGGAAAGATGAAGCGTTTTGTAAAACAGGAATACCGTCCTTATATATGATAGTATTACCAATTTCCTGTTGTAGTCTGTAGAATAGTACAGAATTTGTAGTATCTCCAGACAATCTATATAATGTAATTGTTTGTTGAAGCGAATATGGATTAGTCTTGGCCCAATCAAATAAGTTCTCTACTTGATATTTCTTTGAAGTGTTTATATTTACTTTTAGGTTATACAGACTTATGAAATCTTCCTCCATAATTTCAAGGGTAGTAGATAGATATTTCACCAATTCTGGAACTGACGGAGGATTAACTCCTCCCATTTTACCAACTATCTTACTCCATAATTCACCCGGACCTAAGGAGTTTTCTGCTTCTTTCACAGTGATGGACTCACAAAGGTCAATCAAATCAACTATATCCTCATTACCATCTCCAACAAAACTGTTATTCAGGAAATTCTGTCGCAGTCTCCAAACCTCATTAGGCATCATTTGAGGGTGATATTCCCAGTTTGTGAAGTTTGAATATGTGGAGAACAATCCACCCCAAAAAACAGTATCATAACTTTCCATGTATTCGTTTTTTAGTGTAGCTTTTGATTTTCTCACTGCAGTTTTCAGATCAGGGTAAACACCATATATTTTAATGTTCACTCCAGTTCGAGTCTTGTGCAGGCCAAACCACGCCTGAGCATCTTCAATGAATTTTCTAGCGGACCCGTCTTCGAAATTAATTGGCTTCTTAACTAAACTAATACTTCCACTGATTTCACTAATTTGATCTTCTTCAAGGTAATATACATTAATGGATAGTGCTTTTTTGTATAAACTCCAACTAAGTCCATTTTGCTTATATTCCGGGCCAGTTATTATGTTTTGCTGTACATACCATGATCTTACAGTGGAGCAGATTTCATATCCATATTTTCTACCATCATTAGCCCCTCCATTAATAGTCCATTGATCGATAAAAGCTACAATACACTCAGCAAATGGCCTAAAGTCGTCGTCTAGCTTTGCTATTCTTCTTGATAATTCTCCGTAGACTTTTGGATGATACTTAAGTTTACTGGTATCTACGCTTGCACCTACTACAAATGCATTTGACCCAAATAGCTCAATATTATCGGAATTATCTGCAACTTCGATACCATTTATTGCATCCTTAATCTTTCTTTGCAACGCAGTCATAGAACACGGGAAATCCGTAATAGGGATCAACGGAGAAGGACTCTCATTAAAATTGAAAAAAGAGTCTATTATCTCCGTCGCATTGTCTACAATATTCCCTTCGGAATTAAGCAACTCCATCGATGTCTCTATTCTCCCTCAATCCATTTACCAAGTTCTGTACAAATGTGAAAAATGTACTGTACGATTCAACTGGATCAAGGGCGGTAACGTCTTCGAGTTTCTTCCAAATGGTACCTTTAACCTTTTCAAAATCTTCTGCACTCAGGTCATTAACTCCAGTCAAATCAAATAATGAAGTTACATATCCTACAGCTTCTTCTGAATTTTTCATAATAGACCCGTTAACGACATTGCATAATCCTTTGAGTGCAGGATCGCTATTATTGGTCAAGTCATTAATAGCACTGAATGAACCATCTACTTCTCGACCTAGAAATGAATATGCATTTGTGTCTACATCCTGTTCATTATCCTGTTTGACCTTGGAGAATACATCATCCTCCGTCATTTGCGCAGGATCCTTCTTCTCTTTAGGAGCGACATCTTCATCTGATTGCTTTTCGTCAAACTCGTCAGCCTCGGTCAATAGTCGATTAAATGCAGATAAGTTAACATCATGGAAAGCTGGGTATAGTGGATTAGTCATGTTGATATTTATGTCACAAAAAAACCTCGCGAATTGCGAGGTTCTTAAGGAGTGTACTCGAATTATGAATTAAGATTGAAGCGACTTCTTTGCGTTCTTAATTGCTGCTGCGGCTTCCTGTAGAAAAGACACTGCAGACTTATCAGAACTTTCAGAAATAGCGGCTGCTATATTTGCAGCTTCTTTCTTTTCCATTGTTGGCTTCTTAGCTACCGTAGCTCCACCAGCCTTAGGTGCATTAGGGGTTTCGTACTCAGTTCCCTCGGAAGGATTTCCCTTAGGATCTGCAGTCTTCTGCTCTCCCTTAGTATTGCTTGGCTTAGGTAGCTCAGGTGCGGTTCCAGTTTCATCCTTAGGGGATTCATACTTGGTTCCGTCTGGTGCTTTACCTTTAGGATCTGCAGTCTTCTGCTCTCCCTTAGTATTGCTTGGCTTGGAAAGAACAATTGGATTACCTGCTAGATTCTTCCATAGATCAGCGAAGGACTTTTCTCCATTTGCACTCTCAGTAAGAATCTTGGATACCAATTCCTTGAGTACTCCAACAGTCAATGGAGCGTCGTCAGAAAGACCTGCACCCATTACATCGTCAGAATCTCCGTCTCCGATTACTGGACCTGCATCACCTGTGGTTGGCTCTGCGATTGGAGTAACTAAAGGATCATTGTCATCAATTACCTGAATCACCTCATCAGGGTTGACATCGACTACACCTTCTTCTCCACATTCCTGACAAACGCCTTCCTGCATTGCAGCTTCAGGCTTGACTTCGTTATCATCGGATCCTTCACCTGCGGCCTCAGATCCATCAGAACTCTCGTTCAATGCGCTCTTGCCTTCTTCATCTTCTTCCTTCTTCTCTTCAGAGCCTTCACCAGCACCCTCGCCTGCCTCTTCAGCACCTTCAGAGCCTTCTCCGCTCTCGCCAGTACCTTCGCCGCCCTCAGAGCCTTCAGCACCTTCAGAGCCTTCTCCGCCCTCGCCAGTACCTAGATTGTCAACGTCTTCGGGCATCACGCCATCCTGCTCAACAGTAACGCCAAGCAACTCGTTGATAAATTTCTTAATGGCTTCAATCAATCCTACTCGATACTTCTGCTTTTCGACAGGTCCGCCTAGACTAGCTTCCTCTGATTCGGTTAGGTAAGAAGTTTCATTTGCAACTTCATTCACAATCATTTCAAGAGCAGGCTCGGAAATAGATTCCTTATCCTGAATCTCGTTTAGCACTTCAGTAAGCCTCTTTTTCACAGACTCCTTCTGCTCAGAGCTTAGGGTGATGTCTTCTGCGGAGAACGAAGGTCCACCTTCTACAGGAGTTTCCTCTTGAACGTCCACAGTATTAAATAAGTCATCTGGATTGAATAAGTCGTCGCCTACGGGCTTATCCTGTACTCCATCCTCAACGGCTTCGGTTGTTTTCTTTAACGAAGTGGCATATTCGCCTGCATACGCTTCACACAATGCGAAAATAGCTGCCTCTCCTTTTAACTTATCTGTGAATGAATTCATATTTGGTTTACTCCTTGTTCTTTATTTAGCGAAGTTTTTTCTCAACTTGTAAAAATGTTTAAGTTAGAAGAGTTCGATGAATGGTATTATCAATGTCTTGGGGATCCCTTATAATGGTTGATTTATTATATTTGAAAGTCGCAGTAGACTTTAATTCGTCCGCGCTTGCAAAATTCATTGTAATAGGTCCAATTGCAGTACAGAATACTTGTTCATATCTGATTATGGCGGTAGGCCAATTCATATTATTCACGACCCAAACATCAACGAAATCACACCAAGCCCTCTGAGCATCCCATATTTCCTCTGAACTTCTTACATTATTACTATCTAGTCTATCTCCAGTACTCCTATATAAATCAACCCATTTTCTGAGTAATCCATAATTATTCAAATATTCATCTACCATGAATTCAACAGTAAAATCTTCATTCTCATTTACTTGTGAATTAGGTACATTAATTTCGAATCCGAAGAATTTACTTTTATTAAATCCGGCACTGGCACCCGCCCACATAAAAGATGAAATGTTATATTCTAAACATTGATTGTTTAATGTATCTGACTTAGACAGATATACGGGGAGAGGCCCAAAAAGCATCTTGGAACAACCCTGCTGTAGTCGATTTAAGACTTTTTCCTGATATGGACCTCTAGGGGTTTTTATCTTTTCCATGTTATCCTATGCTTTGGTAGTATGTAGTAATCTTCCATCCGAATTTAGCTGAAATATGATCAATCTGCTTAGTATCGTTAGATGAAACTTCAAGTATTTTAGATTGGGTGTATAGTTCAGATGGTATAGGAGTGGATTCTAACGGAGATGCAGGATCCACTTCGATAGGTGGCGGAATCTCTGCTAATATCGTAGGAACTGCAGTTGTATCATAGTTTTCATCAGCTATGTATTTCGCAGGAGTATTTTCTACGAGTGGACTTCCTGACTTGACCTGTACGATTGGATCATATTCAACATGGGTGTCGGAATATACCTTACCCTTATATGCATTGTATGTAAATCCCGCCCTATATGAAATACTGCCATCTGACTTAAAAGCCTCATCATTCTGTAGACGATTTGATAGATATGTGTTTTTAGCTTGAGGATCAATCGAACAAAGGAATCCGCGAATCTCATTTGGCTTCAACACTATTGGATCTAGAACACTCCTAATACTAGAGTAATAAGAGAAATACTCATCATCTCCCTCTTTGAAGGTGTCATCCTTACCAAACTCTACCACCAAAGATTGATATGATTCCTTAGGTAGTTCATACTTAACTAAAGAATTCTTTATTTCAACCGAAGCCTCTCCGGTTGCAACTGAACCATCAACAATTACAGTAAAAACTGGACGCCAGTATTCAAATACCCTAGACTCCGTCAGATATTGCTGTTTGGTGGAATTTATAACTCCTACGCCATTAACGAGAGGCGATAGTAGTGCATCTAGATAATTCGAGGTCAAATAATCAACTGAAAACGACTTAATTTCAGTTGACGATTTAACTGAATAATTAGCTACTAATTTTCCATTGATATTTACTATGCCAACTTGACATTTGATCGCATCTATGTAATTTAGTTCAACTGGTAATTTAGTAGGATCTGATGGATCATAATATGATATTACTGTCTTTCCATCTACGAACTGAATGGTTAATCCAATAGAAGATTCAAAATGTCCGAGCCTAACTGTTAGAATATTTCCATTTAATGTAGAGGGATTTAATTCATATTCGAATATTATACCGTTCTCTTCAGGCTTTATTGTATATCCGGTGAATTTATTGGACCAATAAGGACTTGGAATGTTTCCATCAATT